>CAZZIL010000397.1:0-2886 GCA_964654265.1 uncultured Gammaproteobacteria bacterium
CCGGGAGAGCGCAACCAGATTGGCAAACTGCACCATCACATATTGGCTGTGGGTGGTGACAATGATCCTGAGTCCGGCCTTCACCAGTCTCGCCAAGTGCACGGTAAGCTCCGCTTGCGCGGCGGGATGCAGGTGGGCCTCGGGTTCCTCGATGATCAGCAGATCGCCCCTGTCGACCACATGCCTCAGGTAGAGAACAACTCCAGCCAGCTCCGTCACCATCGCCGACGATCTCACCAACGGAATGTCCCTCTCTGCCTTCCGGCCGGCAGGGCGGTAGAAGAAGGCCGGACAGTCTGCGTCTTAGGGTCTCTCGACATGAATCTCGCCACCAAGAATGCCGCTCTCTATCGATCTTCCGTGCCTTGAGAACGGACCCTCCCTGTCCCCCATGTCCATCAGCCCCTTGAGAAAGTCTCCCACAACCCCGGAAAGCGCGGGGGTTGGAACCCCGTCACGCAAGGCGTCTCTGGCGAGCGATCCCGCAACGGCGCGATGGGAACGCATGATTCCGCCCCGGTCGGCGGGAAAGAAGTGGGCCGGTGAAGCCAAATCAATGTGAGGCGCCCGCGACGCACCATACACCTCGCAAAAGGACCGCAGGGAAAACTCCTCGCCCGAGATGTCACGGTCCCGGCCTAAGTGCCGCAACACGCCGCGGCCGGATTTCGAGACCGCAACCGGAAACTCGGGGGAGACCGCGCCCCGCCCGAATGTGCCCGAGGCGCCAAGGCGAAGATCGAAGTTTGCCTGCCGGGCGTCCGACCCATTGAAAAAGGAAACGTTGGCAACTGCCGGACCGCGCGACCCACGCCTCGTCAGGTCCCCGACACCGCTGATGCCGAAGCACCTCTCCAGTTCGTTCCCAATCTCCTGGCCTGACCCCAATGAGCTGCCGTAGGCATCCCTCAGCATGCCCTGGAGAAAGGCGGGGTACGTGAGCTTCTCTTCACCGCGCAGGTGGGCCTTTGATTTCGTGAGCCACGTGGCGAACATGGCCTTCCCCTCCCGCGGGATATCCTTCCATAGTTCCTCGGCTGCGCGCTCCCCTCGCAGGCTCCGTCCGCGCCTCCCAGGCGAGTGGTGCCCGAACCTCCGCCCCGTGTCGTCGGGATAGCTCCGGGAAAAGCACTTGGAGAGGGCGTAGACCAGCATCGCAAGGTGCGACTTGCCTGTGTTACTCGGGCCTGCCAATATCGTCAGCGGACGCAACTCAACGGCCGCCTTGGCGATGGGGCCAAAGTCGGTGACAGAGAGGACGGTCCTTCCTCCCCCTTCTGGCGGCTGTGTCATCGGGCTCACTCTCCAGACTCCCCCGAGTATACCACACCTGGCACCCCATCGGCAAGTCGGTCGACGGGGGATCGGATCCGCCCCGGCGCGACCCAAGGACCGTCGCGCTGACGGAATCGTCCAGGGGCCTGTCGGCCGGGAACCGCACTGCGCAGACCAAGATCAGGACGACAGCAGGCTGCCGGGCTTGGCGCACATGACACCGTTCTGTTGCGGGATTCGGCGGCAATTTCCCGGATTCCGCCCAGAATCCCGGAAAATCCGGTCGATTCTGACGAATCACTGCGAGTTTTCGAGGTGATTTTGCGGGTCGTCCCCCAAAACCGCCCAAGCCCGACAACCTGACAGCGTTCCCGCACCACCTTCTGGGGCGGGCCCATCCGGGTTCCCCATCAGCATCCGGTCGATCTCAGACCGCATTCTGGCCCGGAAGCGGCGGATCCCCTCGGTGTCGCGCCCTGTCGGGACTCCGCCTTCCCGGACCAGGGGGATTGCGGCAATCCGCCCGCACGCGCGGAATGGGTGATGCCGCCCGTGGGTCTTGCCGTCGATCAGCCTGAAGACGCGGCACGGCTGGGCGTGGGTTTGGTCCCAAGCGAATCACGACGGCTGGCCTTGCCCAGGAATGGAGTGCCCGGACACGGGAATGGGTTTGATCGGCGAAACTCACCAGGCGTCTTCGCCCACCAAGGCAAACCGGGCGAGCCGGACCTGCTTGGCCCCCCGGCGGGATCCTCCCTTTCCCTCGTGCCCCGTGCACGGACGAGGCGACCGATCGTGGAACCCGATAGGCCGTGCACACCCGAGCCGCCGCACCGGGTGCCGCGTCGGTGACCCGTGACCGGGGCGGAGTCCCAACCCGGCGGCCTAGCGAACGGCCCGACCGTCCCCCGGCCAGTAGAATTCCCAAGTGGAGAAGGGTGTGCCGACGGTCGAAAGTTTCGGCCCGATTTTGCCGGGCCAGCCGCTGGTCCTGGTCCTCGGGTCGATGCCGGGAATCGGCTCGCTCAGACTTGGCCAGTACTACGCGCACCCGCGCAACGCCTTTTGGCGCATCATGGCGGACATCTGCGGGTTCGACCCGGGGCTTCCGTACCGGCGGCGGGTGGCGCGCCTCAAGGCCGCGCGGGTCGCCGTGTGGGACGTCCTCGGGGAGTGCCGCCGCGCCGGGAGCCTGGACTCCGCCATCGCGCGCGAGTCCGAGGTGCCGAACCCGGTCGCGGAACTGTTGCGCGCGCATCCCGGGATTCGCCTGCTCGCGTTCAACGGGCAGCGCAGCGAGGAGGCCTTCGACCGCCACGTGTCCCGGCTGCTTGGGCCGGACGCCCCCGGGCGGGTGCGCCTGCCGTCGACGAGCCCGGCGCACGCCGCGCTGACCGTCGCGCAGAAGGCGTCACGGTGGCGGGAGGCGATCCTGCCCGCGCTTCGCCCGTAGGGGGACCTGGCGCCGCGCCCGGCCGGGCGGCACCCGGGGCGCGCCTACAGGAGCGCCCTCAGCGTGCCTAGGCCGACGATCGCGCCGTCGAACTCCCCCATCGCGTCGACGAGGCAGGACCACAGGTACTCGGCCGAGGCGCTGTCGGCGAGCACGTG
>CAZZIL010000398.1:0-1776 GCA_964654265.1 uncultured Gammaproteobacteria bacterium
GCCCCCACCTGCTTGTGCACGACCCGCGCGACAACGTCGGCGTGGTGGTCGTCGAGGACCTGTCCGCCGGGACCGAGATGCTGTGCGTGAACATCTCCGACGACGGCGAGTTCCGGCTGGCGGCCGGGGAGGACGTGCCGATCGGCCACAAGGTGGCGCTGCGGGACCTGTCGCCCGGCGACACCGCGGTGAAGTACGGCGAGGACATCGGCCGGGTGACGGCCGCGGTCGCGCGCGGCGGCCACGTCCACGTCCACAACCTGAAGACGAAGCGCTGGTGAGGCCCGTGGCGGAGGCGCGCACATTCCTGGGCTACCGGCGCGAGAACGGGCGCGTCGGCGTGCGCAACCACGTGGTCGTGCTCCCGGTCGACGACATCTCCAACGCCGCGTGCGAGGCGGTGGCGGCGACGGTGCGCGGCACGCTGGCGCTGCCGCACGCCTACGGGCGCCTCCAGTTCGGCGCGGACCTGGAGCTGCACTTCCGCACGCTGATCGGCACCGGGCGCAACCCGAACGTCGCGGCGGCGGTGGTCGTCGGCATCGAGCCCGGGTGGACCCGCCGCGTCGCCGACGGCATCGCCGAGAGCGGCAAGCCGGTCGCCGCGTTCTCCATCGAGGGCAACGGCGACATCGCGACCGTCGCCGCGGCGGCGCGCCAGGCCAAGGCGCTCGTCCAGGACGCGAGCGAGCGGGCGCGCGAGCCGTGCGACCTCTCCGAGCTGTGGGTGTCGACCAAGTGCGGCGAGTCGGACACCACGACCGGGCTGGGGTCGTGCCCCGCCGTCGGCAACATGTACGACAAGCTCATCCCGCTCGGCTGCCACGGCGTGTTCGGCGAGACCTCCGAGCTGACCGGGGCCGAGCACCTGTGCAAGGCGCGCGCCGCGGACGCCGAGACCGGCGAGAAGTTCATGCGCATCTGGCAGGCCTACCAGGACGAGGTGATCGAGCCGCACAAGACCACCGACCTGTCGGAGTCGCAGCCGACCAAGGGGAACATCGAGGGGGGACTCACCACCATCGAGGAGAAGGCGCTCGGCAACCTCGAGAAGATCGGCCGCGTCGCGCGCTACATCGACGCGCTCGGCCCGGCGGAGGAGCCGGCCCGGGGGCCGGGCCTCTATTTCATGGACACCTCCTCGGCCGCCGCCGAGTGCGTCACGCTGATGGCCGCCGCCGGCTACACCGTCCACACCTTCCCGACCGGGCAGGGCAACGTGGTCGGCAACCCGATCCTCCCGGTCGTCAAGGTCACCGCCAACCCGCGCACCGTGCGCACCATGTCCGAGCACATCGACCTCGACGTCTCCGGGATCCTCACCCGCGAGCTCACCGTCGACGCCGCCGGCGACCGCCTCGTCGACATGGTCGTGCGCACCGCCAACGGCCGGCTGACGGCCGCCGAGGCGCTCGGACACCGGGAGTTTGTCATGACGAGGCTGTACCGCTCCGCCTGAGCGACCGGGCGGGCGGGGGCGGCCCGCCGTGTGCTATATTCCGCCAAGAGACGGGGCGTCTCCCGGCGCCCGCAAGAAGGAGACTCATCGATGGTCCGTGTCACCCCAAGCGAGGCGCTGGTCGAGGTCATGGCGGCCAACGGCGTGAAGGACGTGTTCGGCATCGTCGGATCGGCGTTCATGGACGCGCTGGACCTGTTCCCGGCGGCGGGGATACGCTTCATCCCGACGGTGCACGAGCAGGGGTCGGCGCACATGGCCGACGGCTACTCGCGCGCGGGCGGTTCCCACGGCGTGTGCATCGCGCAGAACGGCCC
>CAZZIL010000399.1:0-2528 GCA_964654265.1 uncultured Gammaproteobacteria bacterium
GTGGGCGCGACCACCAGCGTCTTGTGCGACGGGTCGCGCAACGTGCGGTGCAGGATGAGCGCGATCGCCTGCACCGTCTTCCCAAGGCCCATGTCGTCGGCGAGGATCGACCCGAAGCCGACGTCGGCGTTCTGCGCCAGCCACTCGAACCCGGTGCGCTGGTACGGCCGCAACACCCCGGCAAGGTCGCCCGGCGGATCGGCCGGGTCGCGCGGCGACAGGATCTCCCGGAACAGCCGGTCGGCCGACGGGTGCAGGAAGACCTCGTGCTCGGCATGCTCGCCCGACAGCGCAGCGCGCAACAGCTCGAAGTGGGAGAGCCTCTCCGGGGCGACCATGCGCTGATCGAACCCCGCAAAAAGGAACTCCTCGTCAAGCTCCACGTATCTCCCGCCCACGTGCCGGACCGTCGACCGCAGGGCAAAGGGGTTCCGCCAGGCTCGTCTGCCGAGGGCCTCCCGCGCCTCCTGCACCGGCGCCTCGAACTCGCCGACCGGGAAGGCAGCGTCACCGACCGCGACCGCCCAGTCGAACTCTGCCAGCGCGGACAGGTCGAAGGTCCCCGCGTCCGGCATCCTGCCCACCGACATCCGGTAGCACAGGCGCGGCCTCTCCAAGGACCGCAACGCGTCCGTGGTCTCCAGGTCCATCCCGTGCCTGCGGCAGGTCGCGACCACCTCCGGCACGGTCGCCTTGTAGCGATCCACCGGGACTGTGAGGCTGAGCCGCGCGCGGTCCCCGGCGGCCGCCACCACGTCCTGGCAGAGCGCCGCCGACAGGTCGTCCAGGGCCATGAGAAACCACGTCGTCGGCTGGCGCTCCAGGATGTCGCCAAGCGGGGCCGGCTCCCCCTCCCCGTCAAGGAAGTCCAGGTCGAGCCTGATCGTCTCCGGGTCCTCGCCGTCCGGGGCGATGCGCATCCTCGCCCGGGGATGGCGGTCGGGGATTGCCAGCCGCCGCAACCACACTTGGAGATCGGCCTCGGTCACCCCGCTACCCGGATGGAACCAGAACGACCGCTCCCCGAAAAGCATCGACTCGAGACCGCCGGGCGCCCCGGGCAGCATCATCCCGTCCCCGTCCTCTTCGTCGTCGTGCATGCCTGCCCCTGCCCGTATCCCCCGGAACAGCAGGTCGACGGCGTGGCGCACCTGGGTCTCCTGGCTCGCGCGCACCGGCTGGCCGCGGATGCCGATGGCCTGCGCCCGCAACAGCTCCGGCGGGCACGCCCGGACAAACCGCCCGTGGATGGCGCGCAACTCCGCGCTGAGCATGGTCGCGGGACGCCAGGCGATCCGGTGCGTGCCTTGGCGCCTGCCGCGCACCAGCTCCGGGACCAGCGCGCACTGCCCGGTGAGCCGCTCCACATAGCGGAAGAGCATCGCCCAGTAACGCCCGGTCTCGCCGAGCCGCCCAAGGTCCTCCGGCGTGGCCCGGCGAAGGCTGTCGGCCAGCCGCGACCGCAGGACGGCGTCCCGGTGGTGCCACGCATCCCGGATGCCGGGGCGGCGGGGCACATCGTCCCACATGCCTCCCTTTGACAGCGACAACAGGGTGCCGTCCGGGGCCAGGGTTGGGATCACCAGGTCCAGGGACCTGGCAGGGATGCGGGAATCGTCGCCCTCCCCCGGGTTGGCGACAGTGCCCGCCGCGGCAAGCATCCCGTCGCGCAGGATCCTGCCGACATCCCCCTTGTGCGGCGCGGACCGCAGCCGCCGAAGCGTCTCCTCCAGCAGGTGGGGCACGGCCGAGAGATCCGGCAGCCCGTCCAGGGACTCGGGCTCCGCCACCTCCCCGTCCGGCTTCCAGCACGCCAAGAGCCGCCGGGGCTCGACCCCCGCCTCCGTCACCTCCAGGCTGCGCACCCACTCCTCCAGGTCCAGCCCGTGCAGCCAGAGCGTGCGCGCACGGTCCCCGGAAAGCTCCTCCATCACCCTGGCGACCGCGGCCGACGCATGCTCGCAGCCGCCCGGCCCGGCCGGGCACGAGCAGGTCGCGCGCATGTGCCCGGGGCCGAAGGGGTCCGGCAACCCCTCCCTCGCGATGGCGCGCGCGAACGTGGCGAGATTTGGCGGGCGTCCGGTGTCGAACGGCAAGCGCCAGGCCTCCCTCTTGACAAACAGGCCGTTGGCGATGCGCCTCAGCCGGCCGGGGCAGAAGTCCACGGAGATCTCGACCCTGAACGTGTCTTCCTCGCCCGGGATCGACACGGTCGCGCGGACGGTCCCCGGCTCCATCCTGAGGCGCACGTCGGGCGTCCCCGGGAGTCCCTCCATCAGCGGTTGGGTCATCGGTCGCGCATCGGCGGGCGGTGTCATGCCAGCGGCCGCGCCAGCTCGACGAGCTCGCGCAGCTGGTGGTTGGTCATGTCGGTCAGCCACTTCTCGCCGGAGCGGACCGTCAGGTCCGCGAGCTCCTGTTTGCTCTCCAACATCGCGTCGATTTTCTCCTCGAGGGTGTTCTCCGTCACCAGCAGGTGCACCTGCACCCGCCGAGTCTGCCCGATGCGGTGCGCGCGGTCCGTCGCC
>CAZZIL010000400.1:0-2609 GCA_964654265.1 uncultured Gammaproteobacteria bacterium
CGGCAGCTGGACGGTGCACGGGCCGCCCGGCATCCGGGACGAGTTCGCCGGGATCGAGAGCGGGTTCGTCCCCGACAAGAGGCTGCGGCTCGCGCACTCGGTGCGCTCCCACCTGTCGAACGTGCTCCACGAGTATGTCGACGCGTTTCTTGGGTTCGAGGACAGGGCGCGCCTGCTGGACCTGTCGCGGCAGATCACCGCCAGCGGGTTCGACTTCAAGGTGTCGCGTGATCTGGGGAAGTGCGAGGACTACCTTCGCGAGCGCTACCGCGAGTATCCCGCCGCGCGTTACGGGAAGATGTTCTCCGCTCGCGCCAAGGGCATGGAGAGGTATGGGTTCCGGGATGAGCTGGGGGCCAATGGGGTGTTCAAGGGCAAGATCGGTCAGTGGTACGGGAACGACGAGACGGAGGCGATCTCGTGCCGTCGACTGGACTCCTGCGCGACCGAGTTTGAGGCCCAGGGACTCGAGCTGGACGCCTCCCTGATGTGTTGGGGACCGGACTTCCTGCCGCGCGATGGCGAATGGGACATCAGCCGGATGAAACGGTACAACCCCCAGAACAAGAGAATGGTCCGAGACCCGTTGCGCCTGCGGACCAACGCCTACCGGGTGCTCCTGACACGCGCCCGGGACGCCTGTCTCATCTTCGTCCCTAAGTTCGAGGAGGGCGGGAGCGACCTGCTGCTACCGGTCTACCACCACCTGCGTGATGCCGGGATCCGCGACTTGTAGTGGCGCACAATCCCTTGGCAGTTGCACCATCGCGAGCAGCGAGAGAGCAGTCGCCTTCTGGGCCCTTTCCGTGGCCATGTCCCGGTGTCAACGTGCCGCCCGCACGACCCGTTGCCGGGGTCTGCCGCGAAACCGCCCTTCTGGACAACACCCGACCCGCAACACCCTGTGGTTACGGGCGGTGACGGGACCTCCCGTGCGGGGCCGACGGATTGCCGAAGTGTCTTGGCGTCTTGTTCCGCGGAAAGCTCCGGAAGAAAATCTCACACGGATCCGCTCTGGGAATTCAGGCTGGCGACTATCAGGGCAAGAGAGGGGGGCTCATGCGGTTGTCGCCGGCCATACCGAATCCCCGGGTCTGTGCGCGCCCTTCTCGGGCGACAGGCGGCAACCGGCGGCCTTCCGCGCCGGGTGGGCCGTCACGGAGAAGCGGGCTGGTGTGGTTCACGGTGATGCCTTGGCCATCGCCCGTTCCGGAACCGGGTTCCCCGTTCCCCGGGGGCATTCCGGCGGACAGGCCCGGGGAACAATGGACCTACTCGGTCTCGTCCGGCGGGTTCTCCACGATGTAGGTGCAAAGCGACGGGATCCCCGGCTCCCAGAACGAGGGAGCGTCCGTCTGCCAGATGAGCCCCACCGCAAACAGCTCCTTGATGGCGGCCTTGACGGTCCGACCTTTGGTGAGAGCCGGCTTCAGCGCCGCCCCCAGTGTCGCCCTTGACAACGCATCGCCGGCATCAGGGGCAACGAACGCCCTCGATACCGCCAACGCCTCGGACTCCAAGTCCCGATCCAGGATCTCCTGCAGGCGGTCCTCATACAACTCGTTGCGCTCCGCGTTCGCCGCGAGCACGCCGGCCTCGGCATCCTCCAGCAGAATGCGGTCCGCGTCCGGGTCGCGCGTGATGGCGGTCTCCCACGTCCACATGCCCACCAACTGGATGAAGTACGGATAGCCTTGGCTCTCCGCCACCAGAAACTCCAGCGCGTCCGGGGCGAACGGCAGACCCGACTCCTCCGCCGGGACCGACAGGGCGGCCCGGATGTCGTCCGGGGACTTCAGCCGGCCAATCTTCAACCGGGCCGAGCGCTCCCAGAAGCTGGCGTGGGCAAGACGGAGGTTCGCCCGAAGCCTTGGTGTGCCAGCCAGCACGAGCAGAAGCGGCCCCCCTTTCCTGACACACTCCTGCGCCGCGTTCAGAAGGCAGTCCGCAATGTCGGGCGGCAAGCGGTGCGCCTCGTCCACAAACAGCGCGACCGGCTTGGCCTTCGCCATCCGGCGCAGGATCTCCTCGACCACCGCGCTGACAAAGCCGGGGTCATAGGCGATCTTCAGCTTGGCGAAAATCATCTTGATCGTGATCTCCCCCCTCACCCGGGACAGGTCGATGGCGCCGGGCGCCAGTTGCTTGATAAGGGTTTCGGCACTGTCGCCCCAGTTGTTCGGGTTCAACGCATGAACATCAATCCCCTGCTTGGCCGCATGCGCATCAACCTCTGACAAGAGCACGGTCTTGCCAGTCCCCCGGGGACCGTAGAGGACAGCCCCTCCGGCGGGCTTCTCTTTCCTGATGCGTCTCAGCATCGCATTCAGCCGATGCTCCGCACTCTTGTGCCCTGCCCGGTACGGGGGGGCTGTCCCCCAGTTGGGCGTGAACGGATTATCCCTCTCTTCGTCCATGGCCGCAATGATAACCGACTCTTCCCCGCCGTCCGACTCCTTGGCGGCGCCCACGGCTCTGGTCCGTCATCTTCCGCGGGCACCAATGCCCTTCTGTCGCGCCCGGCGGGCTTCTGATACGCGCCCGTCAGGCAGTCAGCCTTCCGTGTCAGCCGAGCCGGGCCAGAGCCGCCGGCGACACCAGCACGTTGC
>CAZZIL010000401.1:0-1926 GCA_964654265.1 uncultured Gammaproteobacteria bacterium
GAGTCGGAGACGACGCAGGAGATGTATCCCCGCGAGTTCCCGGTCAACGGGAAGCGGCACCGGTTCGACTGGCACATGAAGCCGAACAACCTGCCGGGGGCCAAGGGGGTGCGCATCCACTTCAAGTGGGACCCGGACTCCGGCAAGGTGCTGGTGGGATGGGTGGGTCGCCACCGGCGGACGAGGTCGTACGGGACCCAGTAGGCTTCCCGGCAGGCGGACGGCCCGCCCCGCCCGTACAATACCCGCCATGGTCCCGCCGCAGTCCACGGGGAGGGTCGCAGTCGCGCCGCCGGGCGGGGCCGCCCGGCAGGGCCTGCGTTGACCGCCACGGCCGGCATCCCGGGCGCCCGCGCGCCGGGGAGGGACCTTGGCGAGGCGGTTGGCGGCGGCGAGGCCCCGGCTCCGGCGCCCGCGGGTCCGGACCTCCCCGGGACGGCGGCGACCGGCGAGGCCCCGCCGCCGGGCGAGACCTTGCCGGCGCCAGCCGTGAGCGTCAGGCTGGACCTCCGCGGCCCCACCCACGATGACCTCTATCGCGCCATCGACGTGCTCTGGAGGATGGTCGACTCGGACAACGGCCACTTCGACCTGGTTCGGCAGACGCCGGACGACGGTTCCGAGGAGGAGAGGCTCACCGTGTTGCGCCGGAGGCCGTTCCCGCGGGGCGCGGTGCTCAAGTGGGTGACCATCGAGTCGTTTTCCGGGACGCGGGCGGCGACGACGGCCGGCTACGGGATGGAGGGGGAAGGCGATGGCCAAGTGGAGGGGCTGGTACTGGAACGCAGCCTGGTGTTGCTGTACGCGCAGTGGGCCCTCGTGTGCAGGGCGGCCGCCGATCTCAAGTGCCGGGCGACGATGCTCACCCGGTTCCGGGGGAGTCTCGGCGGCAAGGCTTTCGGCGAGCTGCTCCGGGGGCAGGACTTGGGCGTGCCGATCCTTGCGCGGACGGATGTCGGCCGCTATCCCGACGGGTTCCTCTCGGGGATGGACGTGCGCTTGGGCGACCGGGCCTTTGTTGCCGAGCTGGACCCGGAGGCGGCCGGCTGGCTGACCGGCCTTGTGGGGAGGGACATGTCCTGCTTCAACGGGAGCGCCCGGGTCTACCAGCCGGGCTGGTCCAAGGGGGACGACCCCGGCAGGCACGCCATCTGGCTTCGGCGCAAGATCCTGCCCGACGGGGCGGACGCGGAGTTCGCGGCGCTCGCGTTCTGCGACAAGGTCTTCCGCGAGATGTTTGTGCGGCCGCGGGAGTGGGACCAGGAGCGGGACCGAAAGAGGATCGCGGAGCTGGAGAAGGAGGCCGCGGCGCTTGAGGGGCGCGCCACCGAGGCGGAGGCGGCGCGCGATTCCTTGGCGGACGCCCTCAGGCGGGCCGAGGACGGGCTTCAGGAGGAGCGCCGGGAAAGCGCGGACCTCATCGGGAGGGAGCGCCAGAGGAGCGACGCCCTCACAAGGGAGAGGGACCGGCTGAGGGACGAGCGGGACCGGCTGAAGGGGGAGAGAAGCGAGCTCAGGAAGCTGCGCTCCGGCGCATCGGGACACACGGCCCAGGCGGCGGTCGAGTGGGTGGCCGCCATGCTGGACGGAAAGGAGCAGGGACTGGTGCTCGGGGAGAAGGTGCAGGAAGGGGTGAAGAGGCTGAACCCGGACGCGGGGCCGCCGGAGAAGGTGCTCCACTACCTGGTCCAGCTCGCCGAGTTCGCGCGGGAGATGGGGAGGGGGGACGGCTCGGTGGGCAGGCCGGTCGCCGACTGGTTCCGCGACCGGGACTGCGAGGTGAGCCCCGAGTCGGAGACGACGCAGGAGATGTATCCCCGCGAGTTCCCGGTCAACGGGAAGCGGCACCGGTTCGACTGGCACATGAAGCCGAACAACCTGCCGGGGGCCAAGGGGGTGCGCATCCACTTCAAGTGGGACCCGGAC
>CAZZIL010000402.1:0-2718 GCA_964654265.1 uncultured Gammaproteobacteria bacterium
CAGCACAATCCCCGGGACGCGGCTGCGCAGCCGCGTCCCGGGGATTGTGCTGGACCCCGACCTGCCCGGCCATGACGAGGACATCCCCGGGTTCCAGGAGAAGGTCCGGGAGGCGACCAAGGGCCGCGGCGGGCCGGGCTAGAGCAGCCCCTCCATCGCGGCGCGGATCCCCCTCACCTTCTCGCCGATCTCGTCGTCGGCCACCAGGGCACGCAGGCCGTCCGGCAACCGGTCGCGTTCGCGCTCCAGCGCCGGACGCTCCCTCGCCTTCGCGTCCGCGAAACGGGGAAGCCGCAACGCCAGCGCCATCACCATCCGTCGAAGGTCCGCGACCTTCGACCAGTCCCCCGGGTCGTCCGGCGGCGAGAGTCCCACCGCCTTGGCCGCCGCCGCCTCGGCGTACTCCAGCCAGCCCTCGCGACCCGGCTGCGTCGCCCCGACGACAATGCCCGCCAGGTTGACCATGCGAACGGCGGCCATCTCGGGGGAGCCCGCCAGCGGGCTGTCCGCCTGGCCGAACATGTCCTCGACGCGCTGGCGCATCGGGAGCTCCACCGGGTCCCGGTCGCGCTGCGCGCGGTCGACCATCCCCAGGCAGTGGATCAGGGCGGGCAACCAGCCGTCCTTCTTGCGCGCCCCGCCCCAGGTCGCGTACGCCCGGTTGAACGCGGCGTAGGCGGTCACCGTCTGCCGCTCCTCGTCGAGCGGTGTCAGGCCCAGCCCGGCGATCCGCTCCCGGAACGTCGGGTAGATCTCGTTGATGTCGTATTCCGCCCACGCCTCCAGCCGCGCCATCAGGTCGAGACCGTCCGGGACGGCCGCCTCTTCCCCGGGGGCGGCATCCCCGTCCGCCGCGACATCGTCCTCCGCCGCGCCCGCCGGCTCCGCGTCCCCGCCCGTGTCCGCGGCGACCGACTCCTCCGCCGCCGCGTCTTCCGGGATGTCCTCCCCATCCGCGATGGGGCCGGATTTCTCCCCTGTGTCGGTCTCCCCGTCCGCCTCGGCATCAACCGGCCCGATCCCGGGTTCGTCCTCCAGTCCCAGAAGCTCCAGCAACCCGGCGACGGACTCGCTGTCCGTCTCCCCGCCCTGCGCCTCCATCTCCCAGAAAGAGGACGGGGCGTGCCCCTCCGGCAGGCACTCCCCCCGGACCAACCCGGCCGCCGTCTCCAGGAAGGACAGCAGGGCGGCGTCCGCCGTGTGCATGGAGACCAGGTTGCACAGCGAGGCCCGCCCGACGATGTGCGGCAACTCAAGGCGGACCATCTCGCCGGTGACCATGCCGGCATCCTCCACCTTGGCGAAGGCCTCCCCCGCGCGCTTGCGCTGGGCGGGCAACCCGAGAAAGCCGGCATCGACCCAGGAAGGCATGGCGAGTGCCTTCCCGCACACCGCCCGCACACCGCCGGCCATCGCGGCGGCCCTGAAGGGCGACTCGCCCTCATAGTCGAAGACGACGAAGCCGAGCCGGAAGTCGCAGTCCAGGCCCTTGGGCATCGTGTGCGCGGAGCAGACAAGCATGTCGGCGTCCGCCAGAAGGGCGTTCAGCCGCCCGGCCGCCTCGCCGAGATCCGCGCAGAAGGCCGACGAGAACAGCCGCAGGCCGGGTGCCACCAGCAACCCTTCTCCCGCCAAGCCGTCACGCGCGACCGCCAGACGCTCGGCGTCGAAGTAGCGCAGCAACGGCGACTGCCCGAAACCCCAGTCGGCCAGGACCACCTTGGCCTGGCCGCCCAGCCGGGCGGCGACCAGTGCGGCCGCAAGCGTCCTCCCGACCGACCGATCGCTCGCAGTGAACAGCGCACCTGGCACGCGGGAACCCATCCCCCAATCTTAACCCGCCTGGCGGCCGAGTGCTACAATCCGGATTGCTGACAGTGACTTGGCGACGTCCCCAAATCGGCGGACACCCCAAGGGAAGCAATGGACGGAAAGGCGGGCACATTCTACGAGGCGCACCCGGGATCGGGCGCGCACGCAGTCCTCGTGGACGCGGCGCCAACGCACGACCCCGCGCATCAGCCGAAGGAGCCGCGCTACATCGACCGCCGGCTCTTGGTCCGGGATGGCTCCGGGGCATGGCGCGAACGCACGGAGGAGGAATTCCTCGAGAACGAGGGTCCCTTGGTGGTGCTCGGCGAGCCCGGCATCGGAAAGAGCCGCCTCATGCGAAGCATCGGGGATCACACGGGCTCACCGAAAGTCCACCACGCGAGCACGCTGGAACTGTTCGATCCGGTGCCGGAGGTGGACCTGCCCCAGCGGGTCATCATCGACGGGATCGATGAGGTGGCCGCCCATGACTCCCGCCGGTCAATCGTCAGTGTGCTCAGGCCCCTTCGCCACTTCAGCGAGGCGAACTTCGTGCTCGCCTGCAGGTCCGCCGACTGGGTCGACAAGGACTCGGAAGACATCGGCGAACGATGGGGACAGCCCCCGGTGATCGGGATCCTGCTGCCGCTCGACGAGGAGGAGATCGCCCGACTCATCGATGAGCGCGGCGGCGACCACACCGGCGAGGAGTTCGTGCGCGAGGCCCAACGCCGGGGGATCGCCCCCCTCTTGGGCAACCCCCAGACCCTCTTGATGGCGCTGGGGTCGGCGGGCGCGGGATGGCCGACATCCCGGCAGGAGCTGCACGAGCGGATGTGCCGCCAGCTTGCGAGCGAGCACAACCCCCGGCACCGGCAAGGCATCGGGTGGGGCAAGCCGCCGCCA
>CAZZIL010000403.1:0-6061 GCA_964654265.1 uncultured Gammaproteobacteria bacterium
GGGGGGGCTGTCCGGGCAACCCTGCCTCCTTGATGTGGTGGCGACCTCATTTGGGGGGCGATTATACCCGAAGCATCTTCCCGGTATTGCGAGTCCGGACTCCGAAGAGGCCACCGAGCACAGGACGTCAGGACATCGGAAAAGCCACCTGGCGCGAGACCGGGGCCGGGCTGCGGCGGCCGCGCAAGGCCTGCCGGGTGCCGGGGACGCTGACGAACCTGCCCGAGACTGGCGCGAGGTCGGAGAGCAGGTAGCGCGACGGCGCGAAGGTGAGGCGGCGGATGGGCGTTCCCCCACCCCGTTGGACCGCCTGACGGACCACCACCGCGACCGCGGGGAGCCCTTGCCGGAGCGGGTGCGGGAGCTGCTGGACTTGCGCACCCCGCTCGACCCCTTCGAGTTGCGTGAGCGGCTCCGGGGGGCGGTCGGCGGCCTGCACGACCTCGGCTGGCAGACGGCCCAAAATCCCCCGGGGCCTGCCATGGGAACGACAGCCGCCCACAAGGCCGCGCCGAGAGGCGCCAACCGGGGCCCCGGTCCCCGGGGTCCCGGGACCCCTCGCCCGGTCAATGGGCCAAATGTCCTGAAACGATTGCGCCGCGCGGGGAAAGTGTGCTATCATGTCGCCATGAGCACGAAGGCCGACCCCATCCTCCTGTCCGGCCGGCCGGGCCTGTTGGCGGCCCTGCTCCTGCGCCTTTAGGCGCAGACTCTCCACACACCCCACACCAGACCCACCCACCACCGACCGTCCCCGCGAGCGGGGGCGACTGTTGAGGTTGCCATGACAAGCCAACGCAAAACGGACAGGGAGCACCTGTCGATCTTTGACACGACGCTGCGCGACGGCGAGCAGAGCCCGGGCGCGGCGATGACGGCCGAGACGAAGCTGGCGGTCGCGCGCCAGCTGGAGCGGCTGCGCGTCGACGTCATCGAGGCCGGGTTCCCGGCCGCGAGCCCGGGCGACGCCGCGGCCGTCGCCCAGGTGGCGCGCGCCGTCACCGGGAGCGTCGTGTGCGGCCTGGCGCGCGCCACCGAGGCCGACATCCGCGCGGCCGGGGAGGCGGTGCGCCCGGCGCGGGCGGGGCGCATCCACACGTTCATCGCGACCTCGCCGATCCACATGGAGAAGAAGCTCGGCATGTCGCCCGCGGCGGTGAAGGCCGCCGCGACCGACGCCGTGCGGCTCGCGCGCTCGCTCGCGGGCGACGTCGAGTTCTCCCCGGAGGACGCGGGGCGCAGCGACCCGGACTTCCTGTGCGAGGTCGTCGAGGCGGCGATCCGCGCCGGGGCGGGCACCGTGAACATCCCGGACACGGTCGGCTACACCATGCCGGACCAGTTCGCCGGGCTGGTGCGCGCGCTGATGGAGCGCGTGCCGAACTCCGACAAGGCGGTGTTCTCGGTGCACTGCCACAACGACCTCGGGATGGCGGTGGCGAACTCGCTCGCGGCGGTGCAGGCCGGGGCGCGCCAGGTCGAGTGCACCGTCAACGGGATCGGCGAGCGCGCCGGCAACGCCGCGCTCGAGGAGATTGTGATGGCGGTGCGCACGCGGCGGGACCGGTTCAGCTGCGACACGCGCGTCGACACGCGCCAGCTCCTGGGCGCGAGCCGTCTGGTCTCGAACGTCACCGGGTTCGTGGTGCAGCCGAACAAGGCGATCGTCGGCGCCAACGCGTTCGCGCACGAGTCGGGGATCCACCAGGACGGCATGCTCAAGCACCACGACACCTACGAGATCATGGACGCCAAGGACGTCGGCTGGCAGTCGAACAAGCTGGTGCTCGGCAAGCTCTCCGGCCGCAGCGCGTTCCGCGACCGGCTGGCGTCGCTCGGCGTCTCGCTCGGCAAGGGCGAGCTCGACGAGGCGTTCCGGCGCTTCAAGGCGCTCGCCGACAAGAAGCGCGAGATCTACGACGACGACCTGGTGGCCCTCGCCAACGAGCTCGGCTCGGAGATCCCGCGGGAGTCGGAGACCTACAAGCTCACCGGCTGGAGCTGCGCGTCGTCGAAGGGGCGGCGCCCGCGCGCGGAGCTCGAGATCTCCGTCGCCGGCAAGGCGGTGCGCAAGTCCGCGTGGGGCGACGGCCTGGTCGACGCCTCGTTCAAGGCGGTCGAGAAGGTCGCGAAGAGCGGCGCGACGCTCATCCTGTACTCGGTGCAGAACGTCACCGACGGGAGCGACTCGCAGGGCGAGGTGACCGTCCGCCTGGAGAAGGGCGGGACCGTCGCCAACGGCCACGGCGCCGACACCGACATCGTGATCGCGTCGGTCAAGGCCTACCTGAACGCGCTCAACAAGGCGTCGATCGCCGAGGGGCGCGGCTGGAAGAACCCGCAACGCTCGCCGCTTTGACCGGGAGCCGGGCCTCCCGCCCGGCCTCCCTCTGCCGGGCGGGACCCGACCGCGCGCCGGCCTGCGGCGCGCAAGGCCGGCGGCGGGTCAGTGCGCGCTGTCGGCGGGTTGTTGCTCGCCCGCGACCAGGCTCATCGTCCGCAGGATGTCGAGCGCCTGGCCGTACTGCGCGTCGTTGTCCGGGAGGACCTCCAGCGTCCGCAGCGGGTCGTTCTCCTCGAGATCCTTTGAGATCTCCTCCACGGTGCGGTCGGCGTCCGCGTCCGCCTCCGTGTCCGTCTCCGCCTGTTCCGCGTGCGCCGGGTCCTCCGCCGGCGCCGCTTCCGGGGCCTCCTGCTCGATCACCATGTCCGGCTCGATACCGGTCGACTGGATCGAGCGCCCCGCCGGGGTGTAGTAGCGCGCCGTCGTCAGCTTGACCGCGCTGCGGCGGTCCTTGAAGTTCAGCGGGATCACCCGCTGCACCGTGGCCTTCCCGTAGGTGCGGGTGCCGACCACCACCGCGCGCTTGTGGTCCTGCAGCGCCCCCGCGACAATCTCCGACGCCGAGGCCGACCCGCCGTTGACGAGCACGACCATCTTCATGGCCTTGGCGCCCTCGGGGTCGTCGAGCTCCCGCGGGTTGTGGAACTGGTCGCCGGCGCTGTGGCGCTCCAGCGTGCCGTTGCGGCTGCGGTTCGACACCACCTCGAGCGCCGGCTCCAGGAACACCGACGAGACGCCGATTGATGCGCCGAGGTCCCCGCCGGGGTTGTTGCGCATGTCGAGCAGCAACCCGCGCAGGCGGCGGCCGTTCTCCTCCTGCAGCCGGTTCAGGTGCCGCACCAGGTCGGACACCGTCGCCATCGGCTGGAACTGCGTGATCCGCACGTAGCCGATGTCGCGCTCGGCGAGCGCGGCGCGCACGCTCGGCGTCTGGATCACCGCGCGCTCCAGGTCGAACTCGAGGACGTCCATCTGCTCGCCGGCACCGCGGCGCGCGACCTTCATGTTCAGCACCGTGCCGGGCTCGCCGCGCATGATCTCGATCGCGTCGCGCAGCGCGATGCCGCGCGCCGACTCGCCGTTGAGCTCGATGATGAAGTCGCCGGCGCGGATGCCGGCGCGGTGCGCGGGGGTCCCCTCGATCGGCGACACCACGTAGATCAGGTCCGACTTGACGTCGACGTAGATGCCGATCCCGCCGAACTGCCCGGAGATCGACTCCTCGAAGCTCCTGAAGTCCTCCTCGTCGAAGTACACCGAGTAGGGGTCGAGGCTGTCGACCATCCCGCGGATCGCCGCCTTGATCAGCCGGTCGGGGTCCACCTCGTCGACGTACTGCTCCTGGACGGTGTCGTAGACCCGGCTGAACTCGCGCATCATCATCGCCGGGAACTTCCCGCTGCGCGCGTGCGCCGGGGTCGCCTCGAGCGCCGGCGGCAAGCCGGGCCACTCCCCGGCGTGCCGGGAGTGGTAGCCGAGCAGGAAGGCGCCGCCGAGCGCCAGGCTTGCGAAGATCAGACGCGCCCTTCTCACCGGGTCACTCCAGCGGGCCGGGCCGCGAGGCGAAGTAGGCGGCGAGGTCCTCGATGTCCTCGTCGCTCAGCTGCGACGCGATCGGGAGCATCACCGGGTCCGGGCGGCTGCCCGACCGGTAGCCGCGGATGGTGTGCGCCAGGTACTTCGCGTGCTGCCCGGCCAGCACCGGGAAGTTGCCCTGCGGGGCCGCGCCGCCCTCGCCGTGGCACGCGACGCACGTCCCCGCCTTCTCGGAGCCGCGCCGCGCGTCGCCGCCCGCGTGCGCGGGCACGCCCGCCGCGAGCACGGCGGAGACGAGAAGGGGAAGAACCGTCCGCAACACGCCGGCTACTCCGCGTCCGGCCGCCCGTAGTGCGCGGCGAGGTCGGCGATGTCCTCGTCGCTGAGCACGCCGGCGACGCTCTCCATCGACGGGTGCGAGCGCGCGCCCGACCGGTACTGCCGCAGCGCGTGCTCGATGTACAGCGGGTTCTGCCCCTCGATCAGCGGGATCGGGTACACCTCGGGAAACACCGAGCGGAACCCGGCGATCTCGTGGCACCCGGCGCACTGCGCGGACTTGACCCGCCCGCGCTCCGGGTCGCCGCCAGCCAGCGGCGCGGACGCCGCCCCGGCCGCGAGCGCCGCGGCGGCGGCGACCGCGATCGCCCGGCGTCGGGCGCTCACTTGAGGGAGATGGTCATGTTGAGCGAGGCGGCGATGTCGGAGTCGAACCACCGCGCCATGACCTTCTTGTTGTGGGTGTAGAAGCGCACCGCCTCCTTGCCGTAGGCGCCCATGTCCCCGTAGAAGGACATCTTCCACCCGCTGAACGAGTGGAACGGCGCCGGCACCGGGATCGGGATGTTCACCCCGACCTGGCCGGCGTCGACCTCGTGGGCGAACTTGCGCGCCGCCGCGCCCGACGCGGTGAAGATCGACGTGCCGTTGCCGTACGGGTTCGACGACACCAGCCCGATCGCCTCGTCGAGCGAGTCCGCCTCCAGGCACACCAGCACCGGGCCGAAGATCTCCTCGTCGTAGACCGACATGCCCGGCCGCACCTTGGCGAAAAGGGTCGGGCCGACCCAGTTCCCGTCGGGGTGGCCGCGCACCTTGCAGGCGGAGCCGTCGAGCAGGCACTGGGCGCCCTCCTCCTTCCCCTTGGCGATCAGGCCCAGCACGCGCTCGCGCGCCGCCCTGCTCACCAGCGGGCCGAAATCCGCGGCCGGGTCGGACCACACGCCGGGGCGCACCTTCGCCATCTCCTCGGCCAGCCGGGGAAGGACCTTCCTCGCCCCCTTGACCAGCACCGCGGCGCTGATCGCCATGCAACGCTGCCCGGCCGCGCCGCACGACGCGCCGACCAGCGCCTTGACCGCCTGGTCCATGTCGGCGTCCGGCATCACCACCATGTGGTTCTTCGCCCCGGCAAGGGCCTGCACCCGCTTCAGGTGGCGCGCCCCCTCCGAGTAGATGTAACGCCCGACCGGCGCCGAGCCGACAAAGGAGACCGCCTTCACGTCCGGGTGCGACAGCAGCATGTCCACCTGGTCCTTGCCGCCGTGCACCACCTGGAGCAACCCCTTCGGCGCGCCCGCCTTCGTGAACAGCTCCGCCAGCTCCATCGGCGTCAGCGGGACCTGCTCCGACGGCTTCAGCACGAACGCGTTGCCGCACGCCACCGCCATCGGGAACATCCACAGCGGGATCATCCCCGGGAAGTTGAACGGGGTGATCCCGGCGCACACGCCCAGCGGCTGCCCCACCTGGTGGACGTCCACCCCGCGGGCGAGCCCCTCCAGGACCTCGCCCTGCAGGAGCGACGGGATCGAGCACGCGTGCTCGACCACCTCGATCCCGCGCCAGACCTCGCCCTTCGCGTCCTCGAGCGTCTTGCCGTTGTCCCGGGCGAGCACCCGGGCGACCGCCGTCCAGTTCTCCTTGAGCAGCGCCTGGAAGCGCATCATCAGGCGCGCGCGCTCCATCGGCGACACCTCGCGCCACTCGAGCTGCGCCCGGCGCGCGCCGTCCACCGCCCGGTCCACCTCCGCGTTGGTCGCGAACGGGACGTGCGCCAAGGTCCGCTGCGTCGCCGGGTCGACCACCGGCGACACCCTCGACGAGCGGCTCGCCACCCGCCTCCCGTTGATGTACAAGTCGACCTTCTTCACCGGCTTCCGTTCCTCCCCCAGTCGAGGG
>CAZZIL010000404.1:0-6082 GCA_964654265.1 uncultured Gammaproteobacteria bacterium
GGCAACGACCAGGTGCGCTTCGAGCTCGGCTACCTCGGGATGGCGCCCGACCTCAGGGTGATCGCCCCGTGGCGGGAGTGGGACCTGACGTCGCGCGAGCGGCTTGTCGCCTACGCGGAGTCCCACGGCATCCCGGTGGACTTCAAGCGGAAGGGGGGGTCCCCGTACAGCATGGACGCCAACCTGCTGCACGTGTCGTACGAGGGGGGCGAGCTGGAGGACCCGGACGCCCCGCCGCCGGCGGACATGTGGCGCCGGACCGCGGACCTCTCATCGGCCCCGGAGGAGGGCGAGGACCTGGCGCTCGGGTTCGAGCGCGGCGACCCGGTCTCGGTCGACGGCGAGCGGCTGTCGCCGGCCGCGCTGCTCGGGGCGCTCAACGAGAGGGGGGGACGGCACGGGATCGGCCGCGCCGACATCGTCGAGAACCGCTACGTGGGGATGAAGTCCCGCGGGTGCTACGAGACCCCGGGCGGGACGATCCTTCTCAAGGCGCACCGCGCGATCGAGTCGATCACCCTGGACCGGGAGGTGGCGCACCTGAAGGACGACCTGATGCCGCGCTACGCCGCGCTGGTGTATAACGGCTATTGGTGGAGCCCGGAGCGCGCGCTGCTGCAGACGCTCATCGACGCCTCGCAGGAGCCGGTGAGCGGCGAGGTGACGCTGCGCCTCCACAAGGGGAACGCCACCGTCCGCGGCCGGCGCTCGCCGGGGAGCCTCTACCAGGCGGGGATCGCGACCTTCGAGGAGGACGCGGGCGCCTACGACCAACGGGACGCGCAAGGCTTCATCCGCCTCAACGCGCTGCGCCTGGGACAGGCGGCCCGGCGATGAGCGCGGCCGGCAAGGGGGACGGCGCCGTCCCGGCGCACGAAGGACTCACGGGGCGGCTGGACGCGATGAAGGGGGAGCTGTCGAACGACACCTACGTCCGGGTCTACCGGTCGATCAGCTGGATCCGCGCGTGCGACGCCCCCGGGCTCGGCGACGAGTTCCGCCTCTTCGCGCTGTGGGTGGCGTTCAACTCCCTGTACGGGGGCAGCGACTTCGACTTCATCACGAAGAACACGCAGCGGGTCAGCGACAAGAGGATGTTCAAGCGCTTCCTCTCGGCCTTGGCGGACCGCGACAGCGAGGGCCTGCGCAAGGTGCTGTACCGCAACTACAGCCTCTTCCAGGAGGACCTGATCGACAACCGCTACGTCCACTACGGGTTCTGGATCGACCGGTTCCAGCGCGAGCCCGACGAGGCGCAGTGGGCCCGGCAGTTCGAGAACGACCGCAAAAGAATGCGCAAGGCGTTCAAGGAGACCAACCTGGCCGTGATGATGGACCTGCTCTTCGAGCGCCTCTACGTGCTGAGGAACCAGGTGTTCCACGGCGCGTCGACCTGCGGCGGCAGCCTCAACCGCAGGCAGCTGCGCGCCGGGGTCGCCGTGCTCGGCGACCTGGTCCCGGTCATGGTCGGGATCGTGCTCCAGATCCTCGGGGACAACCCGGGCTACGACCGGTGGGGCAACCTGCCCTACCCGCCGGTCGACCGGAAATGATCCCGCCGGCGGGCGGCTTGCGCGCGGCGGTCGTTTGCGGTAAAAGGGGGATTCCGAGAACAGGAGAGCCACATGTCTGACATCGAATCGGTGCTGCACGAGACGCGGGTGTTCGAGCCCCCGGAGGACCTGGCGCGGACGGCGCGGGTCGCCGGGATCGGCGCCTACCGGGAGCTGGTGAGGGAGGCGGAGGACGACTGGGAGGGCTTCTGGTCCCGCCAGGCGCGCGACGAGATCGAGTGGGTGCGCCCGTTCACGCGCACGCACGACGGGTCGGGCGCGCCGTTCCACAGGTGGTTCGACGACGGCACGCTGAACGTCTCGGCGAACTGCCTGGACCGCCACCTGGCGGAGCGCGGCGACCAGGCCGCGATCATCCTGGAGACCGACGAGGGGGCGACGGAGCGGGTCAGCTACCGCGAGTTGCACGCGATGGTGTGCCGCTTCGCCAACGCGTTGCGCGGCGCCGGGGTCGGGAAGGGCGACCGCGTGATCGTGTACATGCCGATGCGCCACGAGGCCGTGGTCGCGATGCAGGCGTGCGCGCGCATCGGCGCGGTGCACTCGGTGGTGTTCGGCGGCTTCTCCGCGAAGAGCATCGAGGACCGGGTCCGCGACGCCGGGGCGAAGCTGGTGGTGACCGCGAACGAGAGCGTGCGCGGCGGGAAGGCGATCCCGCTGAAGCGGACCGTCGACGAGGCGGTGGCGGACACGCCGACGATCGAGAAGGTCGTGGTCCTGCGGCGCACCGGGGCCGAGACGCCGATGACGGAGGGCCGCGACGTGTGGTGGTCGGACTTTGTCGACGGCCAGCCGGACACGTGCGACCCGGCGGAGGTGGAGGCGGAGCACCCGCTGTTCATCCTCTACACGTCGGGGTCGACGGGCAAGCCGAAGGGGATCCAGCACAGCTCGGCGGGGTACCTGCTCGGGACCATCCTGACGATGCGGCGGGTGTTCGACCACCGGCCGGGGGACGTCTTCTGGTGCACGGCGGACGTCGGGTGGATCACCGGGCACAGCTACGTGTGCTACGGGCCGCTGGCGGTCGGGGGCACGCAGGTGATCTTCGAGGGGGTCCCGACTTACCCGAACGCGGCGCGCTTCTGGGAGATCATCGCGAAGCACCGGGTGTCGGTGTTCTACACGGCGCCGACGGCGGTGCGCTCGCTGATCAAGCTGGGGCCGGAGCTGCCGAGGGAGCACGACCTGTCGTCGTTGCGGATCCTCGGGACGGTGGGCGAGCCGATCAACCCGGAGGCGTGGATGTGGTACCGCGAGACGGTCGGCGGCGCGCGCTGCCCGATCGTCGACACCTGGTGGCAGACCGAGACCGGGTCGATCATGATCTCCCCGTTGCCGGGGGCGACCCGGATCAAGCCGGGCTCGTGCACGCTGCCGTTGCCGGGCGTGTTCGCGGCGGTGGTCGACGAGGCCGGCGACGAGACCGACAAGGGGAAGGGCGGCTACCTCGTGATCAAGAGGCCGTGGCCGTCGCAGCTGCGCACCATCTGGGGCGACGACGAGCGCTACAAGGCGACGTACTACCCGGACGACATCGCCGGCGGGAAGTACTACGTCGCCGGGGACTCGGCCTACCGGGACGACGACGGCTACTTCTGGATCATGGGACGCATCGACGACGTGCTCAACGTCTCCGGCCACCGCCTGGGGACCATGGAGGTCGAGTCGGCCCTGGTCGCGAACCCCAAGGTCGCGGAGGCCGCGGTCGTCGGCCGCCCCGACGACCTGACCGGCGAGGCGATCGTGGCGTTTGTCGTCCCGAAGGGCGACGTCCCCGAGGGCGACGCCGGCTCCGCGCTGGTGTCCGAGCTGCGCGACTGGGTCGGCAAGGAGATCGGCGCGATCGCCAAGCCGAAGGATGTCCGCTTCGGGTCGAACCTCCCGAAGACGCGCTCCGGGAAGATCATGCGGCGGCTGCTGCGCTCGATCGCCAAGGGGGAGGACATCACCCAGGACGTGTCGACGCTGGAGAACCCGGCGATCCTGGACGAGCTGAAGACGAAGCGCTGACGCCGGCGCCGACGCCCGGCGTCAGGCCCAGAGAAGGAGCGTCACGCCCAGGAAGGTGAGGGCCATGCCCGCGTGCTCCTTGCGGGTGTGGCGCTCCCCGAAGAACCGCGAGCCGACGAGCACCGCGAGCGGCAGCTCGATGTTCGCGAGCGTCTTGACGTAGGCCGGGTGCGCCATCGTGAACGCGGCGAACCAGAGCGCGGATCCCGCGAACCCGGTCAGCCCGATGGCGGGGGGCAACCAGCCGGCGCGAAACATCCTGGCGACCATCGGCCTTCTTCTCCAAAGCAGCCAGGCCCCAAGCAGGGCCGACTGCATGGTGACCATCGCGCACAGCACGACCGCCGACCCGGCGAACGGCCCCAGGTCGCCGGCGATCCCGTCCGAGGCGTCGAGCAGCTCGTGGCCGTTGCGGATCGCCAGGGCGGTGAACGCGAAGCAGGTCCCGCTCAGCATGCCCATCCAGGCGGCGCGGGAGCCGAGCGAGGCCGCAAGCTCCCGGGCGCGCATGCCCGCGTGCGCGATCGCCATCAGGATCACGCCGGCGGTGCCGACGAGGATGCCGGCCCACCCGACCAGGCCGACCGGGACGCTGACCAGGAAGGCCCCGAGGACGGCGATCTGGATCCCCTCGGTCTTCGCGAACGTCGTCCCCACGGCGAAGTTGCGGTGCGAGAACATGCCCACCAGGAGGACGGTGCCGAGGATCTGCGCGATCCCCCCGGCGAGGCACAGCCACAGGAGGCGCCCGGTGACCGCGTGGGTCTCCATGGCGTCGCCGGCCGCCAGCCAGGCGTAGACCCACACCAGGGGGAGCGAGTAGATGTACCGCGCCCAGGTGACCGTGACATCGTCCAGCCGGTCCTTGAGGCGTTTCTGCAGGGCGGTGCGCGAGACTTGGAAGACCGCCGCGGCCAAGGTGACCGGCACCCAGAGCAGGCCGGCCATCACAGGCGCGCCGGGCGGCGGGGGACCCGGCCAGGCAGACGAGTGAGGAGGAGGCTGACCGTTGTCCCTGCCTCATCACAGGAGGGGCGCGCGCAGACCCGACCGCGGATCGCGCTGGCACTCCTTCCGCGGGTCCGCGCATCGGATCCCGGAAGCCGCCAACCGGTCTTGGGAAACGAAAAGCGCCGTCTACGCATGCCGTGATGGTACACGCTCCGGACGGACTGGGTCGGTGGACCTGTTCCGACCGCCCCTGCGCCCCTGCCTTGCTGCCGCATGACAAGGGATCGGTGTCCGCCCGCCCGGATGAGGTCGACTGACGGACGCGGGAAGCTTGCCCTGCGCTTCAACCGGCCCCTCTCCGCAAGAAAGGAAGGGGGCAACCAACCACCGGGACGAGGCAGACGCTGCCCGCCGCTGGTCTCCCTTGGCTGCGTTCACGGCAGGCGATCGACTTGGGCGCGGCATCGGGGCGCTCTCAAAAGAGCGCCGCGGAAACCCGCGGCAGTTCCGCGCAAGCGGCCTGCCTGCTTGAGATTTCTGGCGCAACCTGTTGATCTTGTGGATTCCGCGGCGGCAACCGTGCGCCAAGCCTGGCAGGCCGCCCGAATTCCGTGGTCCGCGTTACAATGGGCCCGGCCAAGGGGGAAACATGGCACCGCAACATGAGTAACCGAGAAGACACCGGGGAATCCGGCACAGGTCCGCAGGTTCGGGGCGGTGTCCACCCGGACCTTGCGGACGCGCTCCGCAAGCTCGGCCGGGTGCGCGCGTGGGCGGCCCACGAGGAGGAGTACGTGGAGCCGTCAGACGACACCCTGGAGAATGCCGGGAGATTGCTCAGGAAAATGTTCGGGGCCGTGCCGCGCCGGTATTTCGTGTACCCGATGTCCGATGGCGAGGTGGCGATTGACGCCCCAAGCAAGAACGGGGATTCGGTCATTGTCTACTGCAACCCGGACGGCAGCGTCTGGTGTTCTGTTGACAGGGGCGCGGGAGGGGAGTTCCAAGAGTGGGACTCAGCAGAGGGACTGCCGGACGCCTTTCTTTGCGATGTCCTGGCCGAGATGACCGACACAGGAGACTGACGCAAGCCTTTGTAAGTGGGAAGCATTTCACTTGTCAGGTTGCCCGGCCGGGCTCTCCCTGGCCTGGGACGTCGCCCGACCTTGGGGTGGGACCGGATCCCCGGCAACGCGCCCTGCCCGGATGCGGCGCCGGGGCGCCTGTGCGGCGACTTTGCCGCTGTCCCGGCCCGAGTCGGCCCGGCAGGCGGGATTGGCCGTGGGGTCGCGGCCGTTCTTGGGATGGGCCGTCGTTGGCGGGTCGCGCACGGCGCGTGGCGGCGGTGGGCGCTCTCGCGTGGCCGGCGCAACCCTGTTGCGTGTCTTATAATGGGGCGCAACCCCACGGACTTGGCAAGGCGGAATGATTCGGAAGATGCTGGTGGCCAACCGCGGCGAGATCGCGGTGCGGGTGATTCGCGCCTGCGCGGAGATGGGGATCAAGACCGTGGCGATCTTCTCCGAGCCGGACCGCAACGGGCT
>CAZZIL010000405.1:0-2134 GCA_964654265.1 uncultured Gammaproteobacteria bacterium
TACTGGCTTGGCAGGGGCACCGGGGACGACCATGTCCATGAGTACCACCAGAACAAGGACGGCGATTCGGGCGATGCGATACGCATCGTCTCACTGCACATCAAACGGTCGGACGTGGATATCGCGCGGGAGGGCGACAACCTGGTTGTGAGCCTGCTCGGGCGCGACGGGACGCCGACCGACTCGATCACGGTGGTCAGGCACTTCTCGGACAAGTCCGCCCGGGTGGAGAGCATTGAGTTGAACGGCAGGACACTGCTTGTCCGTGACCTGACCGCGGCGATCGATGCGATCGCCGGGTTCAACGCAAGGGGCCCATGGGGCGCGACCCTTGACTTGGCGCCCGACGGTGACTGGCGGGACCCGTCCGATCTCTTGGGCGGTCCCTCGGTGTGAGCCCGCCGCGCGCGCAAAGACAGGCGCGCGCACCAGGGTCGCGGGCAGGCGGGCTGTGCGGCCCAAGCGCTCTGGGCAAGGCACATCGCCGATGTGCAGGGGAGACGGTCCCCGCCGGGGGTGGGGCGTTCGGCGGGCGCGGCCAGGTCGTCCTCGGGACCCTTGCTCACGCCCGTCCGTGATGGGTCGATCGTTCTGGAAGGGTCGCGTATGGTCGCCGGCACGCATCAGGACGGTTTTGACTCCCGTCACGGCGCCTCCGGACTGGTCCCGTTCGACCCGATGCTGGCGGTGTCGCCCGTTCTCGGGTGGCTCCGTGGGGAGGAACATCCTTGGCCGGCATGGGAGCAGGGGAGACCGGCAACCGTTGCCGGGATCCGTCCCCCCTCGCCTGCGCGGAGCACCCGCGGTGCCGCCCCTATTCCGGGATGATCCCGTCGCCCTTGGCGTAGGCCTTCAACAGGAGCGGGCGCCGCTCGGCCGTGTAGTCGATGTGGCTGGCGTCGATGGTCCACGGGGCCACCCGCAACCGGATCACCGGACGCCCCTTGATCATGGTCTCAAGCAGCCGGCGGTCGTGCCACTCGCAGTCGTCCCCGGGATGGGAGGAGCACACCTCCGGGCGCGCCTCATAGATCGTGCACAGCCTTGTCCTGCGGTCCAGGAAGGTGCAGGCGCTCGCGCCGAACTGCGCGTCCGGACGCTGCCGGATCTTCCGCCGGTTCTTGCCCTCCGGCTCGGTGTGGCGCTCCCGCGCCTCCTGGTAGGTGAGTCCCAGCGCCTTGGCGAACCGGCGGATGTCGGAGACGGTCACCGGGATGATCGGGTAGGCGCAACAGTAGCTGGGGCAGTCGGAGCAGTCGTAGTTCATGGGCGCGCCCGGTGCGGCGATGCGGACGGATTGTACAGCGGGTCCGGGACACGACCCGCGGCGGGTTGCGCCGGGCCGACCGCCAAAGCCGCAGGCTGGCACGTGGGTGGCAGGCTTGCGCTGGTCTTCCCGCAGAGAGCGTGCCGGGGTGTTCTCCCCGGCGAATCGCGGGTTTCCCCGGTTCTTGCGGCGCCGGATCCGCGCGTTGGGCGCCGGCTGTTCCTGGACGGCGGCGCGCTCCGCGCCGTGGTCGGGAAGGGTTGCGACATCTCCGACCGCAAGTGCGGCCGTGACTGTCACAGGCGGCTGCTCGCGGACGCCGTCCGTGTCGCCGGCGCCGGCCCTGGGCTGGGCGGCCTTGGCTTCGCGGAAAGGATCGCGCGGCGCACGGCCCTTCGGCGCGCGTCGCGCGCCGTCCGTCCGGGCGGTTTGTCTCGGACATGCGCTCGGCTCTGATGGGTTGGGGAAGACGGCCGGGGCTGACAGCGCGAGGCTTGGCATTCCGCCCTCGTTCTCCGTGGCGCCATAGGCTCACGGCCGGCATCGCGACAGAGCGGGCGTTGGCGCGCTGTCCGCGGCTGTTGCGGCGCCGGGGCGTTTGCCGCCCATGGTGCCGGCGGTGCGGGGGGCGGCGGCCCGGCCGTCGGGCCGGCCCGCGACCCGCCGGCGAAAAACCCCTTCCCCGCGGCTTTCGGCGCCGTCCGGGGCGCGGACTGTTGCATTCGGGCGGATTTCCTAGTATCCTTAGGGCATCCCTTTTCTTTTTGTGCCTCGGCTCGGCCGACGGACATCCCCATGAGTGAAAGAACCGTGATCGACATAGACGGGTCGGACTCGTTCGAGTCCGAGGTGGTGAACGCGCAGCGG
>CAZZIL010000406.1:0-5826 GCA_964654265.1 uncultured Gammaproteobacteria bacterium
CTGAAGCGCGAGCGCAAGGAGAGCGGCGACAGCGTGATGATGGCCGCGTCGCGCAAGGGTGAGAGTCCCGGGCGCGGCAAGGAGGAACGGCGGGCATGAGAAGGGTCAAGAGAGGCGGCGGGCGCCGGGGCAAGCCGAAGATGCTCTACCGGCAACAGCGCGTGTGCCCCTTCGCCGCGGCGAAGGTCGAGGAGATCGACTACAAGGACATCGCGCTGTTGCGCCAGTACATCCTGGAGAACGGGAAGATCATGCCGTCCCGCCTGTCGGGGGTCTCGGCGAAGTACCAGCGCCAGCTGACGCGGGCGATCAAGCGGGCGCGCTACCTGGCGCTCATCCCGATCACCAGCCACCACCAGTCGGAGTACTACGAGTGATCCGCGTGGTCCTGCTCGAGGACATCGGCAAGGTCGGCGAGATCGGGGACGTTGTCTCCGTCAAGAACGGATTCGCCCGCAACTTCCTCATCCCGGCCGGCAAGGCCCGGCGCGCGACCCCGGAGGCGATCGCGGAGATGGAGAGGCGGAAGGGGGACCTGATCAAGCAGCGGGAGGAGCGGCTCCAGGACCTTGAGCGGCTCCAGAGGCGTCTCGACGGCTTCCGGCTGGAGATCGATGCGCACGCCAGCGCCGACGGCAAGCTCTACGGCTCGATCGGCCCGGCGATCATCGCCGACAGGATCGCCGAGGCGACCGGTGACGCCGGCGGGATCGGCAAGGACCGGATCCGGATCGTCAACCAGACCATCAAGCACGTGGGCGACCACGAGGTCGTGATCGCGTTCGCCAAGGGGTTGCAGGCGTCGGTCACCGTCTCGGTGCGCGCCAGCGGTCACGCCCCGCGCGCGGAGGACCCCGCCCCCGGGACGGCCGGGGAACAGGAGACAACCAAATGAGCATCAGCATGCGCGAGCTCATGAAGATGGGCGCGCACATCGGCCACCGCACCCGCTACTGGAGCCCGGCCATGAGGCCGTACATCTACGGCACCCAGAACAGCCACCACATCGTCAACCTGGAGCACACCGTCTCCGGGCTGCGCTCGGCGTGCGAGTTTGTCGGGCAGCTGGTGGCCCGCCAGGGGACGGTCCTGTTCGTCTGCACCAAGAAGATGGCGAAGGAGGCCATCGAGCACGAGGCCCGGCGCTGCGACATGCCGTACGTCAGCACGCGCTGGCTCGGCGGCATCCTCACCAACTTCAAGACGATCCGCCGGTCCGTCGACAAGCTGGAGGAGCAGGAGAAGCGGATCGAGGACGGCAGCCTCAAGGAGATGACGAAGAAGGAGGCGGTGAAGTTCGTCGCCGCCCACGAGAAGCTGAAGAACAACGTCGGCGGCATCCGGGAGATGACCGAGCTGCCGGACGCGCTGTTCGTCATCGACGCGGGCTACCACCGCGCCGCGCTGCTCGAGGCGCTCAAGCTGGAGATCCCGGCGATCGCGGTCGTCGACACCAACCACTCCCCGGAGAACATCCGGCACGTGATCCCCGGCAACGACGACAAGCGGGAGCTGATCCGCTTCTACGCGCGGACGATCTCCGACGCGGTCATCGAGGGCCGCGAGCGCGGCGTCGAGTCGCTGAAGCAGGATCTCCGCGCGCAACGGGAGGACGCCGACGAGGAGGACGGGGCCTGACATGGCCGACATATCCGCCGCCTTGGTGAAGAGCCTCCGGGACGAGACCGGGCTCGGGATGATGGAGTGCAAGCGGGCCCTCGTCGACAGCGGCGGCGACGCCGGCAAGGCGCGCGACCTGCTCCGCGTCCGCGGGCACGCGAAGGCCGACAAGGTGTCCGGGCGCGCCGCGGCCGAGGGGCGCGTCGGCATCGAGATCGACGGCGCCCGCGGCGCCGTCGCCCAAGTCAACTGCGAGACCGACTTCGGCGCCAAGGACGGGAATTTCGTCGGGTTTGTCGCGGAGGTGGCCCGCGCCGCGCTGGGCGCCGGGGACGGCGGTCCGGGAAGCGCGCCGGGGGTCGAGGAGGCGCGCAAGGCCCTGGTCATGAAGGTGGGCGAGAACGTGACGATCGGCGACTGCTCCGTCCTGGACGCCGGGACGGGCCGGCTCGCCTCGTACGTCCACCAGGGCGCAAAGATCGGCGTGCTTGCGTCGTTCGCCGGGGAGGACCCGGACCCCGCGGCGATGCGCGACGTCTGCATGCACATCGCGGCGATGCGCCCCGCGCACGTCTCCCCGTCGGACGTGCCGGCAGACGCCCTGGAGCGCGAGCGGGCCATCTTCCGCGCGCAGGCCGAGGAGTCCGGGAAGCCGCCGCAGGTGGTCGAGAAGATCGTCGCCGGCAAGGTCGAGCGCCACCTCGCGGAGACGTGCCTGCTGTCGCAGCCGTTCGTGCGCGCCGACGACCAGACCGTCGGCGAGTTCCTGGAGCAGAAGGGGCTCTCCGTCCGGGGGTTTGTGCGCTCCGAGATCGGGCGGGCGGTCCCGTGACCGGCCGTCCCCTGGCCCTCACTGTCTCCTGAGCGTGGGGAAGGCCGCCTATCGTCGCATCCTCGTCAAGCTGAGCGGCGAGGCGATGATGGGGGATTCCGGCTTCGGCATCAACACGGAGGCGTTGCGCTACCTTGTCCGCGAGATCGGGTCGGTGCACTCGCTCGGGGTTCAGACCGCCGTGGTTGTTGGCGGCGGCAACATCCTGCGCGGGAGCGCGCTGACCTCGAAGGTGGGCCTGATCAACCGGGTCACCGCCGACTACATGGGCATGCTCGCCACCGTGATCAACGCGATGGCGCTCTACGACGCGATCGAGCACGAAGGCACCGTTGTGCGCATGCAGGCCGCCCTCAGCATGGAGCAGCTGGCGCAGCCCTACGTGCGGGACAAGGCGAACCGCTACCTGGAGGAGGGAAAGGTCGTCATTTTCTCTGGCGGCACCGGCAACCCGTTCTTCACCACCGACACGGCCGCCGCGTTGCGGGCGACCGAGATCGGCGCGCAGCTGCTACTGAAGGGCACCAAGGTCGACGGGGTCTATTCCGCCGACCCGGACAAGGACAAGACCGCCGAGCGCTACTCCCACCTGGACTTCGACCAGGCGATCAACCGAAAGCTGGGCGTGATGGACGGGACCGCGCTCACCCTGTGCCGCGACAACTCGTTGCCGGTGCACGTGTTCAACATCTTCCAAGAGAACGCGCTCGCGTCCATCGTCTGCGGCGAGCCGCTCGGGACGCGCATCTCCAGCGACGGGAACACGGCGTGGGCCCATCCGGGCGCCGCCGCGGAGTGATCGGCGGGCGGTAGCCGGGCGGCCCGCCCGGCCCGCCGGCGCGGGGTGGCGCAGGACCCACCGCGCCTGATGGTCTAGAATCCCCGCAAGCTTCCTTGGCGACCGCCCCCCTGCGATCCAATGGCCGTTGACCTGTTCCTGATCGGCGTCGACCACCATGCGGCCCCGATCGGCATCCGCGAGCGGATGGCGTTTCCCGTCACCGTTGTCCGGGACCTCGTGCGCGACCTGCGCGCGCAGCCCGGGGTGCGCGAGGCCGCGATGCTCTCCACGTGCAACCGCACGGAGATCTACTGCACGGGCCGCGACCCCGAGCCGGTGCGGGCGTGGCTGTCCGGGCTTGACGCCAAGAAGAACCCGGAGGAGGCGTTGCGCTACATCCGTTCCGAGGCGAACGAGCGGGCGGCGTTCCACGCGTTCCGGGTGGCGAGCGGGATCGATTCGATGGTGATTGGCGAGCCACAGATCACCGGGCAGTTCAAGTCGGCGTTCGCCGACGCGCGCCAGGCCGGCGCCGCCGGGACCGTCCTCACCCGCCTGTGCGAGCAGTCGCTCGCGGTGGCGAAGAAGATCCGCCACGAGACCGCCCTCGGCAACGCCTCGGTGTCGATGCCGGCGCTCGCCGTGAAGATCGCGCGGCGGATATTCCCGGACGTCTCGCGCACCAACGCCCTCTTCGTCGGCACGGGCGAGATGGTCGAGATCGGGATGGCGCACTTCAAGGACGCCCCGGCGCAGTCGCTGTCGGTGTCGAACCGCACCGCCAGCAAGGCGTCCCGGCTGGCCGGACGCTTCGGCGCGCGCAGGGTCCCGTTCGAGCAGCTGCTGGACTCGCTCCACGAGTTCGACATCGTGTACGCGTGCACGTCAAGCGCAATCCCGGTCCTGGGGAAGGGCGCGCTGGAGCGCGCACTCAAGAGGCGCAAGCGCCGGCCAATGCTGCTCATCGACCTGGCGGTGCCGCGCGACATCGAGCCGGAGGTCGCCCGGCTCGACGACGTCTTCCTCTACACCGTCGACGACCTCGGCGCCATGTCCGCCCGCGCCGGCAAGATCCGCAGCGACTCGCTGGCCGAGGCCAACCTGATCGCGGAGTCCCATTCCCGGCGGTTCATCGAGTGGCTGGACAGCCGCGCGCGGGTGCCCGCGGTCACGGAGATCCGCGCGGCCAGCCAACGGATCGGCGACTCCGAGGTCGAGCGGGCGATTGCGCTCGTGCGCAAGGGCAAGGACCCCGAGGACGTGATCCGGTCGCTCGGCCGGCGCATCACCGCCCGCCTGTCGCATCCGCCGACCCGGATGGCCACCTCGGCCCGGCTTGGCAAGGAGGAGGCCGCCCTGCTGGGCGAGATGTACGCGTCCGTGGCGCGTGACGGCGATGGCGATACCTGACCCGGTCGTCGAACGCCTGGAACAGATCGAACGCCGACACCGGGACATCGAGCAGGAGATCCAGCAGGCGGCCACCCGGGGGGATTCCGCCCGGTTGGCGAGCTGCCAGATCGAGTACGGACGGATCGCGCCGATTGTCGCGCTCTACCAGGACTGGGGGCGCATCCGCGGGATGCACCGCGAGGCGCGGGAGGTGGAGGCGGACGACCCCGATCTGTCCGCGCTCGCCGCCGAGGAGGCGCGGGGGCTTGAGGAGGAGATGGAGCGCGCCGAGGCGCGGATCCTCGAGGCGCTCGGCTCCGACCCCGGCACTGACGACAAGAACGTGTTCTTGGAGGTGCGCGCCGCCGTCGGCGGGGACGAGGCCGGGATCTTCGCCGGGGACCTGCTGCGGATGTACGAGCGCTACGCCGAGCGCAGACGCTGGAAGTTCGACATCGTCCACGCGTCGCCGGGGTCCCAGGGGGGATTCCGCGAGGCGATCGCCTCCGTCACAGGCAAGGGCGCCTACGGCGATCTCAGGTTCGAGTCCGGGGGGCACCGGGTGCAGCGCGTCCCCGAGACCGAGTCGCAGGGGCGGATCCACACCTCGGTGTGCACGGTCGCGGTGTTGCCCGAGGCCAAGCCGCAGGATGTCACGGTCTCCCCTGACGATATCAGGATGGAGACGTTCCGAGCCAGCGGCGCCGGCGGACAGCACGTCAACAAGACCGACTCGGCGGTGCGGGTCACCCACCTGCCGACCATGACCGTGGTCGAGTGCCAGAGCAACCGCTCCCAGCACCGCAACCGGGAGACTGCGCTCGCCGTGCTGCGCTCCCGGCTCCAGGACCGCTCCGCCCGCGAGGCCAAGGAGAAGGAGGCCGACCTGAGACGGTCCTTGGTCGGCTCCGGCGACCGCTCCGGGAAGATCCGCACCTACAACTTCGCGCAGGACCGGGTGACGGACCACCGCATCAAGCTGACGCGCCACGGGATCCAGGAGATCCTTGACGGGGACCTCGGGTCGATCGTGGCCGAGATGAAGCGGCACCAGGCCGTCCAGGACGCGCTGGCCGGAGCCGAGGCCGTGGCGCGTGCCTGAGCAGGGCCTTTCCGGGCTGCTGGTCGACCTATGCCGCACCCTGTCCGAGCGGCTCGGCCACGACCCCGACGTCGCGATGATCGAGGCGCGCGCGCTTGC
>CAZZIL010000407.1:0-12781 GCA_964654265.1 uncultured Gammaproteobacteria bacterium
TCGTAGGCGCATGATCTCGTTTTCCAGGCGCGCGATGTCGGCGTGACTGGCGACATTCTGGCCAACAACGCGAAGCTGCTCGCTCACCATCGCCTCGGCGAGCGACTCCTCCACGCCGGCCTGAGTAAGGCGCCGCACTCCTGCGTGCGTGTCGTAGAAGGGCGGGAAGGCCGATGCCGATGCCGGGCCTCCGTAAGGTGCCTCCTGCGGGTTTTCCCTCTCCATCACAGTCCCAAGGTCTTGTTGTCACGGGAAGTCTACCACACTTGACGTGGCCCAGTGACGTGTGACGTGGTTCAACACATTTGGCAGGAGTGCGCCAGTGAGGGGCGGGCGGATTGTAGTGTCCCTGAGTTGCGTGGGGCTTCCCGGGCCACGCACTGCTCACCCTCCGGAAGCTCGCGTTGCGCGGGAGTGATGGGGGACACTCGCCCCCGGTCTATCGTATCCGCAAGGCGCTGTGTCGTGGGCGTCGTCGCGGGCGGGCGCGACGTGCCCGTTGTGCGTCGAGCCCGGCGGCGGCCACGAGCAGGACCTGTGCGAGGCCTCGCACGGGCGCGGGCTCCTAGATGTGGGCCCCGTTCATCAGCCACCCGACGAGCAGCTTGACCTGCACCGGGGTGAGGCGACCCTGCTGGCCCGGCATGTGCCCTTGGCGGCCGTTGGCGATCACGTCCTTCAGGGTCTCCAGGTCGCCACCGTACAGCCAGATGTCGTTGTCAAGCCGGGGCGCGCCAAGTGCCGGGTTGCCCTCCCCGGAAAGTCCGTGGCACGCCACACAGAACTGCCCGTACGAGGTCCTCGCCTCCTCGTGCTCGGGACCGCCGCCGCCCTCGCCCAAGGCCATGACGTAGCGCGCGACGCGCTCGACCCCGTCCTCCTGCAACACCGCGCCCCACGGCGGCATCGCGGCCCGGCGCCCCTGCAGCAGCGTCGCGGTCAGCTGCTCCTCGCTGTCGCCCCAGATCCACTCCTCGTCGGTCAGGTCCGGGAACAGGTCCGCCTGCCCTTGCGCCCGCGCGCCGTGGCACCCTGAGCAGTTGGACAGGTAGATGTTCGCCGCGGTCTCCATGGCCAGGCCGTCCTCGCCCAGCTCCGCCGCCGGGGTCGCCTCCCACTCCGCGAACAGCGCCGAGAACTCGCGGTCGTAGCGGTCCTTGCTGTCAGCCAGCTGCCCGGCGCTGGTCCACTTGAGCGCGCCCGCGTTCGCCCCCAGGCCGGGGTAGAGCACCAGGTAGACCACCGTGAACACCATCGCCGCGAACAGGAACACAAACCACCAGACGGGCGGGGGGTTCGACCCCTCGGTCAGCGTCTCGTCCCAGACGGTCTCGGTGGCCTCGCTCTTGCCGCGCCTGCCGAAGTAGACGGTGTGGAGGAGGGCGGCGAGCCACGCCAGGCTGACGGTGACGATGACGGTCACCCACCCGCTCCAGAACGCGCTGGTGAACTCACCCATTCTCGTCCTCCAGCGGGATGCGCGCGGCGTCCTCCGCGCGCCTCTTGCCCCTGGGGGTCAGCAGCCAGACGACGACGGCGGTCATGAAGCCCATCACGACCACGTCCCCGGCGAGGATCAGCTCGACCATGTCAGGGGGCGCCGCCGCCGAGCGACTGCAGGTAGGCGATGACCGCGTCCATCTCGGTCTTCCCGTCGAGCGCGGCCTCGGCCTGCTCGATCTCCTCGTCGGAGTAGGGGTGTCCGAGCGCGCGCAGCACCGCGAGCTTGCGGCGGATGTCGGTGGCGTCCGCCGGGCGCTCGGCGAGCCACGGGTAGGCGGGCATGATCGACGCGGGCACCACGCTGCGGGGATCGAGCAGGTGGACCCGGTGCCACTCGTCGCTGTACTTCCCGCCGACGCGGTGGAGGTCCGGGCCGGTGCGCTTCGACCCCCAGAGGAACGGGCGGTCGTACGCGAACTCCCCGGGGACGGACGGCGGGCCGTAGCGCAACGTCTCCGACAGCAGCGGCCGCACCTGCTGCGAGTGGCACAGCGAGCAGGACTCGCGGATGTAGACGTCCCGCCCGGCGAGCTCCAGCGCGGTGTGGGGGCGGGTGTTCCCGGTCGGTTGGCTCAGTGTCGGCTCGAACATCACCGGGAGGATCTGCGCGAGTCCTCCGAGCGAGGCGATGAGGAGGATCCCGAAGATGAGGAGTCCGGAGTTCTTCTCGATCCGCTCCTGGATGTCGAGGAGGTTCATCGGTCAGGCGGCGGCGCCCGGTTGGGGCAGGGGGGCGAACGCCTCCCGGGTCTCGGCCCCCCGCGCGGTGAGGTGCAGGTTGTACGCCATCAGCAGCACGCCCGCGAAGAACAGTGCGCCGCCGAGCAGGCGCAGGAGGTAGTAGGGGGCCATCGCCTCCATCACCTCGGTGAAGTCGTACTTGACGGCGCCCCCCTCGTCCAGCGTGAGCCAGAGCACCCCCTGGCTGACGCCGGCGCCCCACATGGCGACCATGTAGATGAGCACGCCGAGCAGGCCCAGGATGAAGTGCAGGTTCGCCAGCGGCACGCTGTGGAGCTCGCGCCCGACGAGCCTGGGCACCAGGTAGTAGAGGGTGCCGATCGTGACGAAGGCGTTCCAGCCGAGGGCCCCGGAGTGGACGTGGCCGACGGTCCACTCGGTGAAGTGGCTGACGATGTTGACGCTGCGGATCGCCATCATCGGCCCCTCGAAGGTCGCGAGCCCGTAGAACGCAAGCGAGACCACGATGAACTTGAGCGCCGGGTCGGTCCTCACCTTCTCCCAGGCGCCGCTCACGGTCATCATGCCGTTCACCATGGTCGCCCAGGAGGGCGCAAGCAGGATCAGGCTCATCACCATCCCGAGGGTCTGCAGCCAGTCGGGGATCGCGTTGAAGTGCAGGTGGTGTGGCCCGGCCCAGATGTAGCTGTAGACGAAGGCCCAGAACGCGATGATCGACAGGCGGTAGCTCCAGATCGGGCGGCCCGCCTGCTTGGGCAGGAAGTAGTACATCATCCCGAGGAAGCCGCCGGTCAGGAAGAACCCGACCGCGTTGTGGCCGTACCACCACTGGACGACGGCGTCGAGCGGGCCCGCGTAGATCGGGTACGACTTCGTCAGCGAGACCGGCACCGCGAGGTTGTTGACGACGTGGAGCATCGCGACCACGATGATGAGCGACCCGTAGAACCAGTTCGAGACGTAGATGGGGCGGATGCGCCGGGTGGCGACCGTCCCGAAGAAGACGACGGCGTAGGCGACCCAGACGGCCGTGATGGCGATGTCGAGCGGCCACTCGAACTCCGCGTACTCCTTGCTGGAGGTGATGCCCATGAGCAACGTGACCATTCCGAGCGCGAGCCCGGCCTGCCAGCCGATCGCGACCAGCCAGGCGAGTCCCGGCGCGAACAGCGTCTGGTGCGATGTGCGCTGCACGCTGTACAGCGAGGTGGCGATCAGGGCCGACCCGCCGAACCCGAAGACGACCGCGTTGGTGTGCACGGTGCGCAGCCGCCCGAAGGTCAGCGCCGGGGTGTCGAGGTTGAGCGCCGGCCAGACCAGCTCGGCCGCGATGTAGAGGCCGGCGCCCATCCCGAGGACGGCCCAGACGACCGTCGCGCCCACGAGGAAGCGGACGGCGCCGTCGTCGTAGCGGATCCGGCCGGCCTCTGCGCTCACACCCAGATCCCCTTGGGGCCGAACCCGTTCACCCACAGGATCGTGACCGCCGACAGCGACGCGGCCAGGGCGACGAGCAGCACGCCGACGATCGCCGTCGACATGAGCATGCCGGCCTCGGGCCCGGTCTTCAGGACGGTCGGCAGGCCGCGGTAGAGCAGGTAGGCGCTCCACAGCCCGGCGGGCACGAACACGGCGATGTTGAGCGCGACCGACGGGTAGAGGTGGCACAGCCCGCCGAGCATCATCGGCGTCCCGACGGCGGACGCCAGCGCGAAGCAGGCGTGGTACGACCCGTCGGCCCCGTAGGTCGGCGCCAGCCACCGCATCAGCATCGCGGTCGCGAAGAACCCGGCAAGCAGCAGCAGGAAGTAGATCGTCGAGATCGCCAGCGCGATCGGGGGCTCCAGGAACACGACGTCCTCGGCCCCGAAGTCCCACCCGTGGAAGAGGGTCAGCCCGACGTAGGCGCACACCGGGGGGATCAGCCCCAACCACAGGGAGTAGCGGAAGAACACCCGGTCGGCGGGCGGCGGCGAATCCGACAGGTCCCGGAACACGGAGTCCCAGTCGGTGAACACCTTGGCGATGGTCGAGAAGTCCATGGGAGGGAGGCGTCTGCCCCTATCTTACCGCATTTCGGGCCCGCGCCGGGAAGGCGCGGGGGAGGGGGCCGCCGCCCGCCCCGTCAGAAGCCGCGCGCCTCCCGGATCCGCTTGTAGGCCGCCTGGATCTGCTGCGTCTTCTCGGTCGCGACCCGGACCGTGTCCTTGCCGAGCCCCTTGCTGATGACCTTGTCCGGGTGGAACTCGTTGACCATCCGGCGGTAGGCCTTTGTGACCTCCTCGTCGCTGGCCTTGGCGCTGACGCCGAGGGCCTTGTAGGCCGTCGCGAGCGTGTCCTTGCGGTTGCGGAACGGCGGCGGGGCGTGCCGGTGGTGGTGGTCGGCGGCGCCGCGCGGGTCGAAGCCGCCGAACCCCCCGGCCGCCTGGAAGGCCGCCTGGGCGACGAGCATCTCCACGACCAGTCGGAAGGCCTCCCGGGAGATCCCGACCTTCTCGACGATGGAGTCGAGCACCTCGTAGTAGCACCGCTTCAGCTCGGGCTGGCCGCCGTCGTCGTCGATCGAGAAGATGACGAGCATGTGGAGGAAGTGGATGCGCTGGTCGACCGGGTAGTGCCGCAGCCGGTCGACCTCGGCGCCCAGGTCGAAGCCGGCCTCGGCGCCGCGGCGGAAGTGGCTGATCGCCTCGCTGCGCTTGGCGCCGGACAGGTCCAGCTGGGCGAAGATCTGCTCGGCCCGCGCGATCTCCTGCGCGCTGATGCGGCCGTCGTTGCTTCGGGCGAGCTTGCCGAGCGCGGCGCACAGGATGCGCTCCATGTTGCGCTGGCGCCACAGGCGCAGCAGCCGGTCGATGATGGTGCCGGCCACGTACCCGAAGAGAAGGCCGTGGAGCAGCCCGAGCTGGAAGGTCATCAGGCTGATGCAGACCAGCTTGCCGGGGTGGTTCCTGATGATCGAGTGCATGCCAGACGGAGTCTACACGGGCGGTGCAATATAATCCCAAGGTGGCGGCGCGATGCGGGACACCTTATTTGACATAATGCGCGTTATGCGAAATCACCGGCGGCGCCCGCGCAGCCCGGTGGCCGGCCCGGCAGCGCCCCGGCCGTGAGCGGACCGACCTTCTCGGTCCTGCTGGAGAGGCGGTTCGCCGCCTTCTTCGCGACGCAGTTCCTCGGGGCGCTCAACGACAACGTCTTCCGCAACGCGATCGTCACCATGATCGCCTTCGGGGCCTGGGCGCAGGCCCCGGACGGCGACGGCAAGGGCCTGCTGCTCCACCTGGCGATCGGGCTCTTCATGCTCCCGTTCTTCCTGTTCAGCGCCACCGCCGGGACCATCGCCGACCTCCACGAGAAGCGGCGGCTCATCATCGGCATCAAGGGGGCCGAGATCGTCCTGATGCTGCTCGCCGGCGTCGGCTTCGGCACCGGGAACGTCCACCTCCTGCTCGTCACGCTCTTCCTCATGGGCGCGCAGTCGACGTTCTTCGGGCCCATCAAGTACAGCTACCTCCCGGAGATCCTCCCCAAGGACAGCGAGCTCGTCACCGGGAACGGGTGCGTCTCGGCGTCGACCTACCTCTCCATCCTCATCGGGATCATCGTCGGGACACACCTCGGCGGAAGCGCCTCCAGCCCCGAGGGGACGTCCGCGACCGTCCTCGCCACCGTGGTCGGCATCGCCGTCGCCGGCCTGCTCGCGGCGCTCCTCATCCCGCGGAGGGCCCGGCACGACGCCCCGGCAAGGGACGCCGCGGCGCACGCCCCGTGGAACATCGTCGCGCAGACGCGCAGGATCGTCCGCATGGCGGCGGGCAACCCCAGGGCGATGAACGCCATCCTGGGCATCTCCTGGTTCTGGCTGGTGGGGGCGCTCTTCCTCACCCAGCTCCCGCTGCTCGTGGAGACCGTCGGCTACCCGGTGCCGGTCTACCAGGCGCTGCTCATGCTGGTGTGCGTCGGCGTCGCCGTCGGCGCGCTCCTCGTCTCCGCGCTCGCCGCCCGGCACGGCACGGGCATCGTCCGGCACACCTCCATGGGCGCCCTCCTCGCGGTCGCCGCCGCGCTGTTGCACCTCTCGTTCGTCCCCGGGTTCGAGGGGCCGCCCGACGGTTCGGCCGGAACCCTCGGCGAGTTCCTCGGCGAGGGGCTGCCCGCCTACTGGACCCTGCTCGACATCGTCGTCATCAGCGTCGCCGAGGGGATCCTCGTCGTGCCGCTGATCACCCAGATGCAAAAGAGCGTCACCCAGGCGGACCGCTCCAGCATCGTCGCGGCCAACAACATCGTCAACGCGCTGTTCATCGTCGCCGCCAGCCTGGCCGCGGGCGCCCTGCTCCAGACCGTCCTCGGGTTCTTCCAGCTGTACGCCGTGCTCGCCGCGCTCACCGTCGCCTTCTGCCTGCTTCTCAACCGGAGGTTCAAACATGAGCACGACTAGCGCCCCAACGCCCACCCCGCTCCGGCGGCTGCTGCGCGCCACGCTGAAGTTTGTCTTCAGACGGTTCTTCCGGTTGTCGTTGCACGGGCTTGAAAACATTGAGGGTTTCGGCGAGGACGAGCGGGTCATCCTCATCTGCAACCACGCGTCGTTCCTGGACGCGCTCATCCTCGGGTCCCACGTCGGGGACCGCTTCGCCTTCGCGGTCGACACCGAGATCGCCAAGAAGTGGTGGATGCGGCCCGTCCTCAAGCTCGTGCGCGCGGTGCCGATCAACTCGCTCAACCCGTTCGCCATCCGCGAGCTGATCGCCGCGGTCGAGCAGGACAACCTCAAGCTGATGATCTTCCCGGAGGGGCGCATCACCGTGACCGGGGGACTGATGAAGATCTACCAGGGGGCCGGGCTGATCGCGCACGCGACGGGCGCGACCGTCGTCCCGGCGCACATCGTCGGGGCCGAGTTCTCCAAGTTCTCGCGGATGGGGAGAAAGATCCCCACCCGGCTCTTCCCCAGGGTCTCGGTCCACTTCTTCAAGGGGGAGAAGCTCCAGGTGCCCGGCAACGTGTCCTCGAAGGAGAAGCGCACCATGCTCTCGCAGCAGATCCGGCAGCTCCTCCTGCGCGCGCGGTTCGACACGAAAGACATCGACCGGCTCCTGTTCAGCCAGCTGGTCGACTCCTGCAGGACCTACGGGTGGGGGCGCGAGGCGCTCGCGGACCTAAGCCGCAGGATCAACTGCCGGCGGCTCGTCGCCGCGCAGTTCGTGGTCGGCGACGCCCTGCAAAGGATGGCGGGGGGAGAGGGCCGCATCGGCGTGCTGCTGCCAACGTCGGTCGCCACCGCCATCGTGTTCTTCGGCTGCCACATCGCCGGGCTCGTCCCGGCCATGCTCAACTTCTCCGCCGGGAAACGCTCGGTGCTCGCCTCGGCCGACCTCGCGGACATCAAGACCGTCGTCACCTCGCGGCTCTTCGTCGAGAAGGGCGGGCTGGAGGAGCTGGTCGATGCGATCAAGGGGAGCGGGATCCGGATCGTGTTCCTCGAGGACCTCCGGGAGAGGACCACGCTCGCGCAACGGCTCGGGGGGCTGTGGCGCGCGCACTTCCCGGAGAGGTCCTTCGCCGCCTCCCCGGGCGCTTCGAGGACCCCGGAGGATCCCGCCGTCGTGCTGTTCACCTCGGGGTCCGAGGGGGTGCCCAAGGGGGTCGCGCTCTCGCACCGCAACCTGGTGGCGAACATCGCGCAAGTCTCCACGCTGACGGACCTCACGTGCGAGGACCGGATCCTCAACGTGCTGCCGACGTTCCACTCGTTCGGGCTGACCGCCGGGATGCTGCTCCCCCTGTTCTCCGGGGCCTTCGGCTTCCAGTACCCGAGCCCGCTGCACTACCGGGTGGTGCCCGAGGTGATCTACACGGTGCGGGCCACCCTGTTCTTCTCGACCAACACCTTCCTGCACAAGTACGGGACGGTCGCCGAGTCCGAGGACATGGAAAGCCTGCGCCTCGTGCTGTGCGGGGCCGAGAAGCTCCAGGACCGCACGCGCAACCTGTGGCTCACCAAGTTCGGCGTGCGCATCTTCGAGGGCTACGGTGTCACCGAGACCTCCCCGGGGATCTCGTTCTGCACCCCGGCGCAGGACCGCCAGGGGACCGTCGGGCCCTTCCTGCCGGGCATCCGCCACCGACTGGAGAAGGTCGAGGGCATCGAGGAGGGGCGCCGGCTCCTGGTCGCCGGCCCCAACGTCATGGCCGGCTACCTGGCCAAGGACCCGGAGAAGGGAGTCACCGTGGTCCCGCCCGAGGGCGGCTGGCACGACACCGGCGACATCGTCACCATCGACGCCCACGGCTTCCTCAAGATCGTCGGGCGCGCAAAGCGCTTCGCGAAGATCTCGGGGGAGATGGTCTCCCTCGCCTCGGTCGAGGACGCCGTCAACCGAGTGTGGGAGCGCAACGTCAACGCGGTCGTGACCGTCCCCGACGAGGAGCGCGGCGAGACCATCGTCGCCGTCACCGATCGGCGAAACCCCACCCGGGAAGAGCTGCTCCCCGGCCTCAAGGCGCAAGGCCTCGCCGAGCTCAGCTTCCCGCGCAGGGTCGTCCACATGGAGGAGATCCCCCTGCTCGGTTCGGGCAAGCCCGACTACCGGGGGATCCAGGACCGGTTGCCCAAGGAGGACTGACGCACGGGCGGGCCGCCGCCCTGCCCCGCCGGGCGCGGCGCCCGGCGGCGCTCAGCCGAAGGCCTGGATCCCGGTCTGGGCGCGCCCCAGGATCAGCGCATGGATGTCGTGCGTGCCCTCGTAGGTGTTCACGGTCTCCAGGTTGCACAGGTGGCGCATCACGTGGTACTCGTCGCTGATCCCGTTCCCGCCGTGCATGTCGCGCGCCGCGCGCGCGATGTCCAGCGCCTTCCCGCAGTTGTTGCGCTTGAGCAGCGAGATCATCTCGGGGGTCTCCCTTCCCTTTTCCATCAGGCGCCCCAGTCTCAGGCACCCTTGGAGTCCCAGGGCGATCTCGGTCTGCATGTCTGCCAGCCTCCTCTGCACCAGCTGGGTCGCGGCCAGCGGCCGCCCGAACTGCCGGCGGTCCAGCGTGTACTGCCGGGCGGCGTGCCAGCAGAACTCGGCCGCGCCCATCGCCCCCCACGTGATGCCGTAGCGCGCCCGGTTCAGGCACCCGAACGGACCCCTCATCCCCTCGACCTCCGGGAACATGCTCCCCTCGGGGACGAGGACGTCCTCCAGCACGATCCCCCCGGTGACCGAGGTCCGCAGGGAAAGCTTCCCCTCGATCCTCGGCGTCGACAGCCCCTCGGTCCCCCGCTCGACAACGAACCCGCGCACCTTTCCGCCGTGGGCGTCGGACTTGGCCCACACCACGCACACGTCGGCGACCGGGGAGTTCGAGATCCAGGTCTTGGAGCCGTTCAGTCGGTAGCCGTCCCCTGCCCGCTCGGCGCGGGTCTTCATCCCGGCGGGATCCGAGCCCGCGTCCGGCTCGGTGAGCCCGAAGCACCCGATCAGCTTGCCGCTCACCAGCCCCGGCAGGTACTTCCGCCGCTGCTCCTCGGTGCCGTAGGCGTGGATGGGGTGGGCCACCAGCGACGACTGCACGCTCACGGCCGACCGGTAGCCCGAGTCGACCCGCTCGATCTCGCGGGCGATCAGCCCGTAGGCGACCTGGGAGGCGCCAGCCGCGCCGTACTCCTCCGGGAGCGTCGCGCCGAGCAGGCCGAGCCCGCCCATCTCCTCCAGCAGCGAGCGGTCGAACGCCTCCTCCCGGTAGTCCCGGGTCACCCGGGACAGCAGCCGCTCCTGCGCAAAGGAGCGCGCCGTGTCCCGGATGAGACGCTCGTCGTCGCCCAGCTGATCCTCCAGAAGGAACGGGTCCTCCCAGTCGAACTTCGTCGCCATGTCCTCGGTCCGCAAAGTGCCGGTGGGTGCCAAGCCGCAATGCTACCAGACGGGAATCGCGCCGCCTCCCCGGCCAGGCCGGGAGGGTTGCGCCCGCGCGGGGACGCCCGCCGCCGCCCCGCCTCAGCCCATGCGCAAGCCGCCGTTCACGTGCAACGTGTGACCGGTGACGTAGGCGGCGTCGTCCGAGCACAGGAAGGCGACACACCCGGCAATGTCCCCCGGTGTCGCCGCACGCCCCAGGGGGATGCGCCCCAACACCGCCTCGCGCACCTCCGGCGACATCGACTGCGTCATGTCGGTGTCCACCAGGCCGGGCGCGACCGCGTTCACCGTGACGTTGCGCGAGCCGACCTCCTGCGCCAACGACCGGGTGAACCCCTCGATCGCCGCCTTGCTCGCCGCGTACGCGGTCTGGCCGGGATTGCCGGAGGAGGCGATCACCGAGGACAGGTTGACGATCCGCCCCCAGCGACCCTTGAGCATCCCCCTAAGCACCCGCCGACTCAAGGCGAACACCGAGGAGAGGTTGACGCGCAACACGGCGTCCCACTCGTCGTCGCCCATCCGCATGAGCAGGTTGTCGCGCGCGATGCCGGCGTTGTTGACGAGGACGGTCACCGTCCCGAGGGCCTCGCCGATCTCGGCGAGGCACGGGTCGACGCTGTCCGGTTTCCCCAGGTCCAGGACCATGCCGCGCCCGTCCGCCCCGCTCTCCCCGATCCGGCGGGTGATGGCGGCGGCCCCCTCCTCCGTCGTCGCCGTGCCGACGACCGCGCGGCCACCCTCCGAGGCAAGGCGATCCAGGATCGCCGCGCCGATCCCGCGCGAGGCGCCGGTCACCAGCGCCACCCCATTGACTTCAGCCATCAGACCCCCCCGCCCAACTCCAGGAACTTCCGGACAATCGACTTGCCCCCGTCGGTCGCGATCGACTCCGGGTGGAACTGCAGCCCCTCGATCAGGGCCGAGCGGTGGCGGATTGCCATGACCTCCCCGTCGTCCGCGCGCGCCGTCACGGCGAACACGTCGGGGATGCTGTCCTCCCGCAGGGTGAGCGAGTGGTAGCGCATCACCGTCAGCGGCGACGGCAGCCCCTCGAACAGGCCCTTGCCGTCGTGCGTCATCCGCGACGTCTTCCCGTGCATCAGCCGGCCGGCGTGGACCACTTCGGCCCCGAAGGCCTCGCCGATGGACTGGTGCCCCAGGCAGACCCCCAACATGGGCTTGCTCCCCGCGAACTTCCGTATCGTGGCCAGCGTGTTGCCGGCCGCCCCGGGGCGGCCCGGCCCCGGCGATATGACGATCGCCCGGACCGAGTCGAGCCAGGCGTCGTCCGGGGAGAACTCGTCGTTGCGGCGCACGGTGACCGCTTCCGCCCCCACCACTTCCGCCAGGTACTGGTAGAGGTTGTACGTGAAGGAGTCGTAGTTGTCGATCACCAAGAACACAACGGCCCAGTGTAGCACGAACCACCCCCTTTCCTCCCAAGTAGAATGGGCGCGCCAGACGAAGAGCACCAAGTGATCAAGACAGGCACGGCGCAAGGGATCGCCCAGGGGTATTTCGAGGGGCTCCGGCAACTGCGGGATTCGGCGGGCGCCGCCAAGGAACGGTCAAGCTACCCGGTGTTGGCCGACCTGCTTGACGCGGTCGGCACGATGCTCACGCCCAAGGTGCACTGCGTCAGCGAGCCTGCCGACCGGGACGCTGGCCACCCCGGCTTCGGCCTGTTCTCCACCCGGCCGTCAGGGACGCAGGGATCGGACGCCAAGTGGGTGCCGGACCGGGGAGTGGTCGAGGTGAAACCGATCGACGACGACGCCTGGGTGACCGCCAGCGGGGTCCAGGTGACCCGACACTGGAGCCACCACCGGCTGGTGTTGGTCACCAACCTCAGGACCTTCGTGCTCGTGGGGGAGAACGCGGCAGGCCAACGGGCCAAGATGGACACACTGGTGCTCGCCGACAGCCCGGCAGAGTTCGACCGCCTGCTCGACAACCCCGCCGCCCTCGCCCGGGACGCGGGACCGGGACTGGTCGAGCATCTGGTCAGGGCCCTGTCGCACCGGGCAAAGATCACCGACCCGAGAGATCTGGCCCGGATGCTCGCGTCCTACGCACGGGAAAGCCTGGATCTCGTGGAAAAAGCCGGGGAGTCACCCTCGCTGACCCAGGTCAGGGAAGCGCTGGAGGACTCGCTCGGCATCCGCTTCGCGGGAGACGGAGGGGCGCACTTCTTTCGGTCTACGTTCGTGCAGACGCTGTTCTACGGCATCTTCTCCGCATGGGTGTTGTGGGCGCGTTCCCTCCCGACGAATAGCACACCGCTGTTCGCGGAGGAGCACCCGGGCTCCGGAGGGTTCAACTGGAAAAGGGAGGTGCGCAAGCTGCGCGTCCCGGTGCTGAGTGCCCTGTTCTCAAGACTCTCCGAGCCGGCCCACACCCTGCCGGGCATTGAGCAGCGACTGGAGCACGCTTCCGAGACGCTCAACCGGGTGGACCGGAGGGAGTTCTTTGGTCGGCTCAAGGAGGGGGAGGCCGTGCAGTACTTCTACGAGCCCTTCCTCATGGAGTTCGACCCGAGGTTGCGCAAGAGCCTCGGGGTCTGGTACACCCCCCAGGAAGTCGTCCGCTACATGGTCACCCGCGTCGACAAGGCGCTGCGAGACGGCCTCGGGATCAAGGAGGGACTAGCCGCGGAGAACGTC
>CAZZIL010000408.1:0-6669 GCA_964654265.1 uncultured Gammaproteobacteria bacterium
TGGCGCTTGAGCTCGCCCACCCGCCGCGACTGCGCGTTGCGCTCGGCGCGCAGCGCCTCGATCTCGGTCTGCAACGCCTTGCGCCGGGCCTCCAGGCCGTCGAACGCGCCGATGTCCAGCGACACGCCGCGGCGGGCGCACGCCCGCACGACCGCCTCCGGGTCGCGCCGGATCAGGTGGGGGTCAATCACCCCCGCCTCCCTCCGCGGCGACCGGGCCGACCGGGTCGACCCGGATGCACCTCAGGTAGGCCTCCTCCAGCGTGCCCGCCTCCGGATAGAGCGCCATCATCTCTTCCGGGGTCCCCTGGAACTTCGCCACCCCCTGGTCGAGCACCACCATCCGCTCGCACACCTCGTCAATGTCCGCGAGCGCATGCGACGTGAACACCAGCGTCGCGCCACGCTCCCTCAGCCGCCTGAACTGGCGCTTGACCAGCGCGCGCGCCTTCGGGTCCAGGCCGCTCATCGGCTCGTCGAACACGTAGCAGTCGCGCTCGGCGACAAAGCAGGCCGCAAGCCCCAGCTTCTGCGTCATCCCCTTCGAGTAGGTGCGCGCCGGCTTGCGCAACGCCGCGCGGTCCAGGTCCAGCGCGTCGAACATCTCCAGCACCTTGCCCTCGTCGTACGGGATCGACTGCAGCTCCATCATCAGCGTCACGAACTCGTGCCCGGTCAGGTAGTACGGCGGCATGAAACGCTCCGGCAAAAACGCGATGCGGGAGCGCGCGCGCGCCTCCCGGGTCGGGACGCCGTACAGCAGGATCTCCCCGGCCTCGTAGTGGCAGAAGTCGAGCATGCACTTCAGGAACGTGCTCTTGCCCGCGCCGTTGATCCCGGCGAGCCCGAGGAACTCCCCGTGGAGCACCCGGAACTCCAGCCCCTCCAGCACCGGGACCCCGAAGAACGACTTCCTCAGCCCGCGGACATCCAGCGCCGCCTCATCCATGGCGCGCGCGCAACCCCGCGCCGGCGGGCGCCACCACGTCCGCCACCTGCGGGAATGTGTCGATCATCATGTCCGGGTCGAAGTGCTCTGTCCCAACCGGGTGGCGATTGTATCCGTACCGCACCGCGACAAAGAACACCCCGGCGCGCGCGCACGCCTTCGAGTCGGCGGCGCCGTCGCCGACAAACACCGTGCGCGCCCGGCCGACGCCGAGCTGTGCCATGCAGTGGACGATCGGCCCGGGGTCCGGCTTCTTGGTCGGGAGGGTGTCGCCCCCCACCAGCGACGCGAAGCGCGCGCGCACGCCGAGCGCGGCGAGCACCTCGTCGGCGAACCCCTCCGGCTTGTTGGTGACGCACCCCAGGCGCAGGCCGGAGCCGGCGAGCCGCGCCAGGGTGTCCGCCACCCCGGGGAACAGGGCGCACTTCCAGGTGAGGTTCTCCGCGTAATGCCGGCGCATGAGCCCGGCCGCCTCGGCGAACAGGCCGGGGTCGGGCTCGCCCCACATCCTGCGCAGCAGCAGCCGCTTGACGTAGCGGTTGAGCCCGTCGCCGATGAAGCCGACGGAGTCCGGCAGGGAGACCGCCGGGAGGCCCAGGTCGCGCAGCATCAGCTCCCCGGCGCGGTGGATGCTCGGGGCGGTGTCCGCAAGCGTCCCGTCGAGGTCCGCGATCAGCGCCGCCGGGGAACCCGGCAGGGGAAGCGCACCCATCAGCCGCCCGCAAGGCGCGCGCGGACCTCCCCGATCGTCGCCTTGTAGTCGGCCGTGGAGAAGACGGCGCTGCCCATGACGAGGGTGTCGGCCCCCGCCGCCGCGACCCGGGCGGCGTTGCCGACGGTGACGCCGCCGTCGACCTCGAGGCGGGCGGCGGATCCCGCCGCGTCGAGGACCGCCCGCGTCTTCTCGATCTTCCGGTAGGTCCCCTCGATGAACTCCTGGCCGCCGAAGCCCGGGTTGACCGACATCAGCAGCACCAGGTCCAGGCCGTCCACCGTGTGCTCCAGCCAGCCGGTCGGGGTGCCCGGGTTCAGCGCCAGGCCGACCTGGCACCCGTGCGACCGGATCAGGTCCGCGGTGCGGTTGACGTGGCGCGTCGCCTCCGGGTGGAAGCTGATCAGCCCGGCGCCGGCGTCGGCGAAGGGGCCGACCAGCGAGTCGACCGGCTCGACCATCAGGTGGACGTCCAGGAACGCGCCGGTCTCGCGGCGGATCGCCGCGCAGGCCGCCGGCCCGAACGACAGGTTCGGGACGTAGTGGTTGTCCATCACGTCGATGTGCAGCCAGTCCGCGCCGGCGCCAAGCGCCGCGCGCGCCTCCGCCCCGAGCGCCGCGAAGTCCGCGGCGAGCATGCTCGGCGCGACCAGGATCGGATTGCCCATGCGTGCCCGGCCCGTGCGTCCCCGCGGCTCAGTTCGCCTGCCCGCCGCGCCTCTTGGCGTCGAGGCCGCGGAGGAACTCGAGGCGCTCGCGGATCCTCCTCTCGAGTCCCCGGTCGGTCGGGAGGTAGACCCGGAGCGGGTCCATCCGCTCCGGGAAGTAGCTCTCGCCGGCCGAGTAGCCGTGCTCCTCGTCGTGCGCGTAACGGTAGCCCTTCCCGTGGCCGAGGTCCTTCATCAGCCGGGTCGGCGCGTTCCTCAGGTGCGGCGGCACCGGCAGCGACCCCGAGCGCCTGACAAACTCCCCCATGCGGCTGAACGCGTGGTAGCCGGCGTTGCTCTTGGGCGCGACCGCCGCGTAGATGACGGCGTTGGCGATGGCGAGCTCGCCTTCCGGGGACCCGAGCCTCCGGTAGGCGTCGTCGGCCGCGACCGCCACCTGGAAGACGCGCGGGTCCGCGAGCCCGACGTCCTCGACCGCCATTCGGATCACGCGCCGCGAGACGTAGAGCGGGTCCGCGCCGCCGTCGAGCATGCGGCACAGCCAGTAGAGCGCGGCGTCGGGGTCCGACCCGCGCACCGACTTGTGCAGCGCCGATATCTGGTCGTAGAACTCGTCGCCGCCGCGATCGAACCGGCGGAAGCGCTCCAGGGCGACACGGCGCAGCTCGTCGAGGCCGACCTCGCGGTCGGTCCCCTCCAGCGCCTCCGCGAGGTTGATCGCCCGCCGGGCGTCCCCGTCGGCGAAGTCGGCCAGGAAGTCGCGGGCGGCCGCGTCGAAGCGCACGCCGCACGCCGCGGTGATGCGCTCGGCGAGCGTCCCGAGGTCGTCCTTGCCGAGCGGCCCCATGAGTTGCACCGGCGCCCTCGAGAGCAGCGCGCCGTTGACCTCGAACGACGGGTTCTCCGTCGTCGCGCCGATGAAGACGAACAGCCCCTGCTCGATGTGCGGCAGGAGCGCGTCCTGCTGCGCCTTGTTGAAGCGGTGCACCTCGTCCAGGAACAGCGCGCGCTGGCGCCCGGGCTGCGCGTCGCGCACCCCGCGCATCTCCGCGACCGCGCGGCGCACGTCCGCGACCCCGGCGGAGACCGCCGACAGCTCCAGCCAGTGGGCCTCGGCCACCTTGCCGAGCAACCGGGCAAGGCTCGTCTTGCCGCAGCCGGGCGGGCCCCAGAAGATCACCGAGCGCAACCGGCGCGCGGCGACCATCCGGCCGACCGGGCCGCCCTCCCGCAACAGGTCGCGCTGCCCGATGAACTCGCCGAGCGTGCGCGGGCGCAGCCGCTCGGACAGCGGCGCCCGGTCGGCGGTGGCGCCCGGCGTCATTCCCCGGAGCGGACGATCGCGGTCCCGGGCGGGAAGTCGGGGACGAACGCCTCGTCGCCCGCGTCGGTCCCGACCGAGGTGAAGCGCAACACCGTCGTGTGGGAGAACGCGTCGCGGATCTCCATCTGGCTGAGGCCGCCGTCCGCCCGGTCGAACGCGATCCAGACGTCGCGGATCTGGCTGTCCTTGTCGATCGGGGTCGCGTGCACCCAGGAGAGCCCGTCGTCCCGCGCCGGCGGCGACGTCAGGATGAACTCGCGGTGCGCGCGGTCCCCGGTGAGCAACACCAGCGCCTGGTCGCCGCGGATCTCGTCGAACTTCCGCACCAGCGCCTGGTCCAGCGCCGGGTCGTAGTACCAGAAGTCCTCGCCGTCGCTGACGAGCCGGATCGGCTCGGGGTCGCTGTACTCCACGCGGAAACGGTCGGGCCGGGCGAACCACAGCTCGCCGGAGCTTCGCGCCAGGAGCTCGCCCTCCTCGTCGAATATCTCCTGCTCGAAGGCGGCGCTCCCGCGGTCGTGACCGCGGACGAAGTCCTCGAGGCGGCCGATCCCGTCGGCGACGGCCGCCGGCGCCGAAAGCGCCAGGGCGGCGGCAAGGGCGCCGCGCGCGACGGCCGAGGACGCGCGCCCGGCAAGGCTAGCCGTTGTCACACTCCTCGCGGTGGCAGTCGGCGTAGAACGTCACGGAGTGGTTCCCCGAGTGGAAGCCGCTCTTGCGGAACACCTTCCTCTTGAGCCGCTCCAGGTCGGGGTCGTCCACGTCCTCGATCCGCCCGCACTTCGCGCACACCAGGTGGCTGAGCGGGTCCGACAGCACCGGCTCGTAGAGGAACTGGCTGCCCGACTGCACCTTGCTGATCAGCCCGTGGGTCTCCAGCAGCGCCAGCGTGCGGTAGACCGTCGCGATGCCGACGCGGCTCCCCTTGCGCACCAGCAGGGCGTGGGTGTCGCGCGCCGACACCGGCCGCGGCGCGGAGCAGATCCCCTCCAGGACGGCGGCGCGCGCGCCGGTCATCCTCAGCCCCTTCTCCGCCAGCCCGGCGATCAGGTCGTCGAAGCCCGGCTCCGCCCCCCTGCCCTTCAACGCGGCACCCCTTTCCTTGCTACCGGCCACCTGAGTTCCTGTGCGTCCCTATACTACTATAATGGGGCGCACAACGCCACACCCGCGGCAGGTCCCCCTGCCGCACAGCCGCGCCAGCCGACGACACCCATGAGAACGCCACTGTGCCTGCTTGCCGCCCTGGCGCTCGCCGCGGCCGGGTGCTCAATCCACCGGGTCGAGGTCCGGCAAGGCAGCGAGTTTGTGTTCGAGAACGCCGGGGAGCTCGCCGTCGGCGACGACATGGAGACGGTGCGCGGGCTGCTCGGCCCGCCGCACGTGGTCAACGGCTTCCGCCCGCGCGAGTGGTACTACTTCAACCGCACGCGGCAAGGGAAGGAGGTGCTGGCGGACCAGTCCCTCCTGCTGGTCTTCGACGAGGAGCGGCGGCTGGCCGAGATCAACCTCGCGCCGGAGCCGGACGGCGATGCCCAGTGACGGGCCGATCCGCCTGGCCGTCGCGGGCGCCACCGGCCGGATGGGCCGGCTCGTCGCCCGCCATGCCGGCGAGTCCGGCGACTTCCGGGTCGCGGCCGCGCTGGTCGCGGACGACGAGCGGGAGCGCGGCGGGACGCTCGACCAGGTCACCGGCAACCCGGCGGACGCCGCGGTCCCGGTGCGGGCGCTCGGCGACGGCGACCTCGCGGGGATCGACGTGATGGTCGACTTCACCGTCCCCGACGCGTCCGCCGCGCACGCGCAGGCCGCCGCCAAGGAAGGGTTCGCGCTCGTCATCGGCACCACCGGACTCGGGCCCGCGCACCACCAGGCGATCCGGGAGGCGTCGGGGCACACGCCCGTGCTCGTCGCGCCGAACACCAGCATCGGGGTCAACCTGCTGCGCCGCCTGGCCGGCGAGGCGGCCGCCTCCCTGGACGTGGCCGAGTTTGACGCGGAGATCGTGGAGGTGCACCACCGCGGCAAGGCTGACGCCCCGTCCGGGACGGCGCTCGCGCTCGGCGAGGCGGTCGCGGCCGCGAGGGGCCAGGACCTCGGCGGGTGCGCGGCCTACGCGCGCACGCCGGAGCGCCCGGGACGGCGCGCCGAAGGCGAGATCGGCTTCGCGAGCGTCCGCGGCGGCGGGGTGTTCGGCGAGCACACCGTCATGCTGGTGTCGGGGGACGAGCGCGTGGAGCTGACGCACCGCGCGATGAGCCGGGACGTCTTCGCCCTCGGCGCGCTGCGCGCCGCGCGGTTCGTGCGCTCGGCCGCCCCCGGCCTCTACGGGATGCAACACGTGCTCGGCGCCGCGCCGGGCTGACCAACGCCAACTGATCATAGGAGGGAGAGATGTTGATCGGAGTGCCAAAAGAGATCAAGAACCAGGAGCACCGGGTGGGCGCCACCCCCGAGCTGGTCCACGAGCTGTGCGCCAGCGGCCACAAGGTCGTGGTCGAGACCAAGGCGGGGAGCGGGATCGACGCGTCGGATGCCGACTACCGGGCGGCCGGGGCAAAGATCACGAAGTCCGCCAAGGAGGTCTTCGGGGGGACCGACATGGTGATCAAGGTGAAGGAACCCCAGGCCGCCGAGCGCAAGCTGCTGCGGCCCGGGCAGATCCTCTACACGTTCCTCCACCTGGCCCCGGACCCCGAGCAGCTCAAGGACCTGATCGCGAGCCGGGTGGTGGGCATCGCGTACGAGACGATCACCTCGCCGCGGGGGGACCTGCCGCTGCTGACGCCGATGTCCCAGGTCGCCGGGCTGCTGTCGATCCAGATGGCCGCGGTGTGCCTGCAAAACGACAGGGGCGGCAAGGGCATCCTGCTCGGGGGGACCACCGGGGTGCTCCCCGCGAAGGTCGTGATCATCGGCGGCGGTGTCGTCGGCCGCAACGCCGCGCGGCTCGCCGTCGGCTACGGCAGCGATGTCACCGTCATCGACCGCTCGCTCCCCGTCCTGGAGTCGCTCGC
>CAZZIL010000409.1:0-1643 GCA_964654265.1 uncultured Gammaproteobacteria bacterium
TGGACAGCGACTTCGCCGACCGGACCTACGAGGAGACGGAGCTGGAGGAGACCCTGCTCGACAGGATCCGGGGCGGAAGCCTGCGGCTCGCGGTCCTCTGCGGCAACGCGGGCGACGGGAAGACGGCGCTGCTACAGCACCTTGCCAACCGCCTGGGACTGGGGCGAAAGAGCTCGGCGGAACGGGTCGTGGAGGGGCGCCTCGACACCGGCGCCATGTTGCGCATCAACTTCGACGGATCCGCCTCGCAGGGGAAACGCTCCGCAGACGATCTGCTCAACGAGTTCCTCGCCCCCTTCAGAGACGGCGTGCCGGACGAGGACATCGTCCACCTGCTGGCGATCAACGATGGCCGGTTGCTGGAGTGGATCGCCGGCCACGGGAAGGAGACGCACCTGACGCGCACCCTGTCGGAGCGCCTTCAGGGACAGCAGCCTTCCCCCGACTCCCACGTCCTCTTCGTGGACCTGAACGACCGTTCGCTTGTGGGGACCGTCGCGAACGGCGGGGTGGGAATTGACGCGGGGTTTCTTCACCGACTGGTGGACAAGCTGTACGGCGGGTCTGCCGCCGAGTCCATCTGGGAGCCCTGCCGCGGGTGCAGTGCCCAGGACCGTTGCGAGGTCTATCGCGCCACGAAGCTGTTCGGTCCGGGCAACCTGTCGGACCCCGAAAGGCGGGCACGTGCCCGCGACCGCCTGTTTGATGCGTTGCAGGCCGTCCATCTCCGCGGGGAGTCGCACATCACCGTCAGGGAGCTGCGGGCCGCGCTGTCCTACATCCTGTTCGGCCTCCACTACTGTAGCGACTACCACAACGCCGGGGAGGGACAGACCAGCGACGACTGGCGGTCCTATGCCGAGCGCGCCTTCTCCCCGACGTCGCCGGGCCGGCAAGGGGACGTGTTGCGGGAGCTGCCGTGCTTCGACCCTGCCTTGGAGGGCCACCCCATAATCGATCGCCGCCTGTGCAGTTCCGGCGCGGAGGACGACACTCCGCCCGGCCTACGCTACTCTGACCTGGGACTGGGCGAGGCACGCCGCCGCGCCTACTTCGAGTGGTCGGAGGAGAGGATCGATTCGTGCTCCGGGGATGACCCGGGGGCGTTGATGCTGGCCGACGGGAGGCACTTAACCGACTTCCGTGACTTGGCTGGGAAGGTGAACCACAAGGAGTTGACAAGGAGGCTGTGTGGCGGGATCGCCCGGCTGGAGACGCTACCGCCCCTCGCCTTGGAGCGTCTGGACCAAGGCTCCGTGCCCCTCAAGATCACTCCGCGCACGCCGACCGAGACGGCGTTCTGGGTGGAGAAAGACCTCTCCTGCTTCCGGCTTGAGGCGGTCATCCCCGACGTAGTCGGGGCAAGGCAGCTTCACCGCGAGGTGCGGCTGACATACAGCTACCGTGGCGGGCGCACGGAGGAGATGACGTTCGGTGCCGACCTGTTCGACCTGCTGCTGGAGATCTCGGATGGGTACCAGCTGGGAGACATCGCCAGCGATGACACGTTCGCCCGGCTGTCGATCTTTGTCCAGAGGCTCGTTCAGGAGGACGACCGCACAGTGTTCGCCTGGAACCCGAGGGAGGAAGGGCGGATCTACAAGGTCTCGGCACGCATTGACGATGCCGGGGAGCATCCGAGG
>CAZZIL010000410.1:0-2347 GCA_964654265.1 uncultured Gammaproteobacteria bacterium
CCAAGTGATCAAGACAGGCACGGCGCAAGGGATCGCCCAGGGGTATTTCGAGGGGCTCCGGCAACTGCGGGATTCGGCGGGCGCCGCCAAGGAACGGTCAAGCTACCCGGTGTTGGCCGGCCTGCTTGACGCGGTCGGCGCGATGCTCACGCCCAAGGTGCACTGCGTCAGCGAGCCGGCCGATCGGGGTGTCGGCCACCCCGACTTCGGTCTGTTCTCCACCCGGTCCCCCGGGACGCAAGGGTCGGATGCCAAGTGGGTGCCGGACCGGGGAGTGGTCGAGGTGAAACCGATCGACGACGACGCCTGGGTGACCGCCAGCGGGGTTCAAGTGACCCAGTACTGGAGCCGCTACCGGCTGGTGCTGGTCACCAACCTCAGTACCTTCGTGCTCGTGGGCGAGAACGGGTCGGGCCAACGGGCCAAGATGGACACGTTGGTGCTAGCCGACAGCCCGGCAGAGTTCGACAGCCTGCTCGACAACCCCGCCGCCCTCGCCCGGGACGCGGGACCGGGACTGGTCGAGCACCTGGTCAGGGCGCTGTCGCATCGGGCGAAGATCACCGACCCGAGGGACCTGGCCCGGGTGCTCGCGTCCTACGCGCGGGAAAGCCTGGATCTCGTGGAAAAGGCCGGGGAGTCACCCTCGCTGAGCCAGGTTCGGGAGGCGCTGGAGGATTCGCTCGGCATCCGCTTCGCGGGAGACAAGGGGGCGCACTTCTTCCGGTCTACGTTCGTGCAGACGCTGTTCTACGGCATCTTCTCCGCGTGGGTGCTGTGGGTGCGTTCCCTCCCGACGAATGACACACCGCTGTCCGCGGAGGGGCGCCCGGATCCCGGCGGGTTCGTCTGGAAAAGGGAGGTGCGCAAGCTGCGCGTCCCGGTGCTGAGTGCCCTGTTCTCGAGACTCTCCGAGCCGGCCCACACCTTGCCGGGAATCGAGGACCGACTGGCGCGCGCTTCCGAGACGCTCAACCGGGTGGACCGGAGGGAGTTCTTTGGTCGGCTCAAGGAGGGGGAGGCCGTGCAGTACTTCTACGAGCCCTTCCTCACGGAGTTCGACCCGAGGTTGCGCAAGAGCCTCGGGGTCTGGTACACCCCCCAGGAAGTCGTCCGCTACATGGTCACCCGCGTCGACAAGGCGCTGCGAGACGGCCTCGGGATCAAGGAGGGACTAGCCGCGGAGAACGTCTATGTGCTTGACCCGTGCTGTGGCACTGGCGCCTACCTTGCGGAGGTGCTGCGTCGCATCGCGAAACGCGACAGCCCCCGGTTCCGGGGCGCCCTCGCCGGGGAACACATCCGGCAGGCGGCGACCCGGCGGCTGTTCGGGTTCGAAATCATGCCGGCTCCCTTGGTGGTGGCGCACCTGCAGATCGAGCTCACCTTGGAGGAGCTGGGGGTATCGCTAGGCGAGAACGGGGCGGCCCAACCCCAAGTCTTCCTCACCAACGCGCTGACCGGGTGGCAGAAGGGGCAGGAGACGCATCCCCTGCCGATAGAGGAGCTGGAGAAGGAACGGAAACGGGCCAGGCAGGTCAAGCAAGACACCCCGATCTTGGTCGTCCTCGGCAATCCCCCGTACAGCAGCGACACCGAGGCCGCCGAGGACGAGGAACTGCGACTGACCGACGCCTATCGCGTCACCACCCGGGTGAGGAAGCCGCAAGGGAGAGGGCTGGTCGACCTGTACGTGCGGTTCTTCCGCATGGCGGAGCGGCGCATCACCGAGACGACAGGAAAGGGGATCGTCTGTCTCATCTCCAACCACTCCTGGCTTGACGGCCTCTCCCACACCGGGATGAGGGAGCGATACCTCGACGTGTTCGACCTGGTCCGGATCGACTGCCTGAACGGCGACAAGTACGCGACCGGGAAGCTGACTCCGGAGGGGGACCCGGACCCCAGTATCTTCTCGACAGAGGGCAACCCCGAGGGGATCCAGGTCGGCACGGCCATCGCCACGCTGGTGCGGAAGGAACGGCATCAGCCCGCGTCGACGGTTGAGCTCCGGCACCTGTGGGGAACCCGCAAGCGCGAGACTCTTCTGGCAACCGCCGAGGATCCGGGCACGCTGTACGAGACAATCAAGCCCGAACTGTCCCTCGGCTTGCCGTTCATTGGCGCAAAGGCCAGCAAGGACTGGGAAACCTGGCCTTCGCTGGCGGAGCTGTTCCCTTGCAGGGTCCCGGGTGTTCACACCGGCCGTGACAGGTTCTTGGTTGACCATGACCCAATGCTGTTCAGTTTTATCGGCATCTGGCCGGCAACCCCCGTGGCTGTGGGCTTCCCCGGGGCACCCCGACCCGGAACCCGCAACTTGTGAGGGCGGCCCGAAACGCTCCCC
>CAZZIL010000411.1:0-1858 GCA_964654265.1 uncultured Gammaproteobacteria bacterium
ACGACTATCGGCTGTTCGACACCGTTGAGATCTGTTTCCCTTACGCCTCGACAGGGATGGGGCTGACCAACGTGGTGGCGATGTTCCCCACGACGAGCCACAAGTCCTGGCTGACGTACTCCATCGAGAACCTCCACGGGATCGAGGGTCTGTCGGAGGAGGAGCACGACCGCATCCGGCACCTCTACTTCGTCATCAGGAACCAGATGAACATGAGGGTGGAGAAGGGGGACGCGCCCGACGGGCCGCACACGCCCGGGGACGACGACTGAAGGGGAAGGTGGGGTCCGCCGAGTCAGGGCGGCGAAGAGGCGCACACGGAGCAACGCCTCACCCCCATGGTGTCGGGAGGACAGGCGGGCGACGCAACAAACTTCCGCCCTTTAAGCGCTTGCCTAGGCACCTGCCCTTCCTGGTCGCCGGGTGGGTTCGCACCACCGATCTCCCGTCTCCGGGCGCCTTGGCTGCAGGGCATGGTGGGACCCCTCTAGGCCACGGGCGACTTGGGGGGAGTATACCACTGGTGCGGCGACTTAGCCGATACGGGGCCTGCGTTGCCGATGCCACACGCTTCCGCATCGAGGCCGCCGCACACGCGGATTATAGCCTCTCCGCGAACTCGGCGATCACCTTGTCGACCAAGGCGTCGATGTCCTCCTGCCCTCCCTTGCCCGGCGACTGGAGAAGGACGCCCCACCTGCCCGCCTCGCGGTACTTCTCCGCCAGCTTGTCGTGCGGGGTGTCCTCTGCGCCTAGGTGGTAGTCCAGGTTGCCCTTGCCTAGCAGGCGGATGTCCGACAGGTCCTCGACCGCGTCAAGGAACCCTTGCGGGAAGCGGTGGATGCGGTGGTAGACCTGGAAGCAGATCGGGCACTCGCTCCTTGTGTTGACGAGCGCCAGCCTCTTGAACTTCCCCCCGCACCGTGCGCACGCCATGGTGACGTCGCTGTGCATCCTCCTGTACTCGCCGCACAGGGAAAGGTGGGGAAACGACTCCTGTATGAGCCGCTCGTACTCCTCGTCGCTCAGCCTTCTCACCGGCGGTCCTCCTGCTATAATCCCCCGCGTGTTCGGCAGGAGGGACAGAAGGCCGTCCAAGTACGGAGCGGTGGCGGAAGCGGGCTTTCACTCTCGCAAGGAGCGGGCCCGGCACAGGGATTTGGTGATCTTGCAGAAGGCGGGCGAGATCAGGGGCCTTGAGCGACAGACGTCCTTCCTGCTGTACACGGTCGACCCGGAGGGGAACAAGACCCCCATCAGGTACGACAGGTCCAACAGGCGGATGCGGTATCGCGCCGACTTCACGTACGAGGAGCTCGACGCGACCGGCGAGTGGAAGAGGGTGATCGAGGACGTCAAGGGGTTCGACACCCCGGCCTCGAAGATCAAGAGGGCGATACTAGCCACGAACACCGGGATCGCGGTCAGGGTCACGTGACCGCGCCGGCCAGCCCTTCTTCGCCCAAGTGACGACGGTGCGCTGGCTTACCCCCTCGATCTCGGCGATCTCCGGGGCGGTCAGGAAGCGGTACTTCGCCGGCCAGTGCGGGTGCTCCTTTGGCCTCGGCCTGCGCCGCTTGGTCGCCGCCAAGTCGGTCATTGCAGGCCGAACAGCTCCACCAGGTTGCCCAAGTGCAGATCGAGAGTCTTTGCCGGGTGCATGGGACTGCGCATGCTTTCCAACTCGTAGATCATTTCCATCAGGCGCCACCGTTCCCTCGGGAAGAGGAAGACTCCGCCATTGACCCGGCTGAGTTCCCCTGCCTGCTTGGCCGCCTCCTTGTCCTTCGCCAACAGGGCGACGAAGTGGATCATGCGCGCCATCGTCGGCGACACCATCAACCTCGGGGGCGTGTCG
>CAZZIL010000412.1:0-1540 GCA_964654265.1 uncultured Gammaproteobacteria bacterium
TCGATCCCGAGCTCGCCCTTGAGCAGCACCGACACCGGCAGCTCGCCCGCGCGGGCGTTGCGCATCAGGTCGAGCAGCTCCACCACCGCGTGCGCGGGCGCCAAGGTCGCCGACCCGGTCTTCCTGAGCGCGACCACCTGCCCGCCCGCCGTGACGGTGTCGCGGACGCTCTCGGCGATCTCGTCCTCCCCGAGAAACTCCGACACCGGCCGGCCGCGGATCGTCGCCGAGCTCGCGAGCGGCACCATGTCGGGCCCGTGGCTGCCGAGCATGACCGCCTCGACATCGGCGACCGGGACCTTGGCGCGGGCCGCGAGCGCGTTGCGGAACCGCGACGAGTCGAGGGTGCCGGCCATCCCGAGCACCCGCTCGCGCGCGAACCCGGTCGTCGCGAGCATCTCCGCCGTCATCTCCTCCAGCGGGTTGGTCACCACGATCACGACCGCGTCGGGCGCCGACACCCGGACCGTCTCGCCGACCGAGCGCACCACCTTCCGGTTCGCCTCGGCCAGGTCCGCGCGGCTCATCCCGGGCGTGCGCGGCCGGCCGGCGGTAACGACCACCACGCTTGCGCCGGCGACGTCCTCCGTGCGCGCGCTGCCGCGCACGGCCGTCGGCGTGCGCGTGATCCCCGAGGCGTGCATGAGGTCCAGGGCGACCGCCTCGGCGAGCCCGGGCGCGATGTCGACGATCACGATCTCCTCCGCGGCCCCCCGGTTCGCCGCCAGGTGCGCGACGTTCGAGCCGACCCCGCCGGCCCCGACAACCGCCAGCCGCGGGATGCGCGCCGGGTTGAGCCCCTCCCGCGGCCGGGGGGAAATCCACCGCGGGCTCCGCCGGTGAAGGACCCGCCGCGCCGCGAGCGCGCCGTCGGTCGCCGGGACCGCCGGCCGCTCGACCGGGCCGTCGACCAGCCGGACGCCCAGGCTCTCCGCCGTCTCGCGGCCCGCCGCGGTGACGATGTCCCCCGCGCCGACCTCGATCACGCGCAGGCCCCGGCGCCCGGCGTCGCGGACCAGGTCGGACCCGATGATCCGGCGGGCCATGCGCCCTACCCTGAGCCTTCGAGCGCGCCGATCGCGTCGGTCGCCGCCTTGGCCGACGTCTCGACCTCCGCCTCGCTCCCGCAGATGAACAGGCGCCCGTAGCGCCCGACGGTGCGCACCTGGACGATGTCGATGGCGGCCGCCTTCTCCGCCTCGTTCGCCGCGACCGAGATGTACGCGGCCGGCGCGCACTCAACGATCCCGAGCGACTGGCCGGGCACCACCAGCGACCCCGCCGCCCACTTGTTCAGCAGCTGCGCCTGGAACGGCTCCACCGACGTGATCACCTGCGAGGACTCCACGCGCGGCCTCAGGCGCGCGGAGAGCGGCAGCCCCAGCTCGCGAAGGACCGCCTCGCGGGCCTCCGACACCTCGGTGTTCACCGCCGACCTCAGGATGAAGAAGCCGAACTCGCGCTCGACCAGCTGCGTGGTCGCCTCGACCCGCGACGCCTTCAGCGCGATGTCGATCAGCCGGAACACCTCGTTGCCCGG
>CAZZIL010000413.1:0-7450 GCA_964654265.1 uncultured Gammaproteobacteria bacterium
AAACCGGAGACCTGCCCGAGGACCCGCCTGGCCCCGACCCGGCTGGCGTGGTACATCGGGCCGCCCTTGTGGGCCGGGAACCCGTACCCCAGCGTGTAGATCACGTCGATGTCGCCGGCGCGCTGCGCAATCCCCTCCTCCAGTGTCTTGACCCCCTCGTTCACCAGCGCGTAGAGGCACCGCTCAAGGATGTGCCTGGGATCCGGCCTGCGCCGGCGGACGCCGCGCTCGGCGGAGGCCTCGCGGATGATCGCCAGCGTCTCCGGGTCCGGGATCGGCCTGCGGCTTCCCGGCTCGTAGCGGTAGTAGCCCGCCCCGGCCTTCTGCCCCAGACGGCCGGCCCGGAACAGCTTCTCCAGCACCAGCGGCCGCGGACGGTCGGCAGGAAGCCGCGCCCACGCCTGCGCGCGGATGTTGTGCCCGTTGTCGATCCCGGAGAGGTCCCTTGCCTCGAACGGGCCCATCGCCATCCCGAACCCGCGCATGACGGCGTCCACCTGCTCGGGGGTCGCGCCCTCCTCCAGGAGGAACTCCGCCTCCCTCCCGTACTGCAGGTAGAGCCGGTTGCCGACAAACCCCGGGCACATCCCGACGGTCACCGGGACCTTGCCCAGGGCCTTCGCGACCCGGACCGCGGTCGCGAGGGCCTCGGGCGAGGTGTGCGCCGCCCGCACGACCTCGAGGAGCCGCATTCGCTGCGCCGGCATGAAGAAGTGCATCCCGAGGACGTTGCCGGGGCGGGAGGTGCGCCGCGCCATGTCGTCGATGTCCAGCGACGAGGTGTTGGTGGCGAGGATCGCCGACGGCTTGCAGCTCCGGTCGAGCCCGGCGAAGACCTTGCGCTTCAGGCCCGGCTTCTCCGGCACCGCCTCGATCACCAGGTCGGCGTCGCCGATGTCGGCGAGGTCCCCGCCCCGGACCTTCCCGAGCCTGCGCCGGGCCTCGTCCGCCGACAGCCGCCCGCCCTTCTCCCGATGACCGAAGATCGCGCGCACGCGCCGCAGCCCGTCCTCGAGGGCCGCGCCGTCCGCCTCCAGCAGCGTCACCGGGATCCCGGCGTCGGCCAGGCAGGCCACAATCCCCGCGCCCATGGCGCCGCCGCCGATGACGGCGGCGGACCTGACGGCCCTTGGGGCCGCGTCGGCCGGGGGCTTCCCGGCCTGGCGCTCGGCGAGGAACGCATGGACGAGCGCCCGGCGCTGCGGCGAGCGCAGGCACTTCAGGAACAGCTCGCGCTCGCGGCGCGCCCCCTCGGCGAACGGGAGGACGGAGGCGGCGACGGCCTGGGCGCAGGCCGCCGGGGCGGCCTGCCCCGGCTTGCGTTTCCGCAGGTCCGCGCGCGTCTCGCGCGCCATCCGGTCGACGTCCTCCTTGGGTTCCCGCACCTGGAGCCGGCTCACCCGTGGGAAGGGCTTCCCCTTGTCGGCAAGCCGGCGGGCGGCGGCAAAGGCGGCGCGGTTGGGTGACGTCCCCGCGGCGAGCTCGTCGACCACCCCGAGGGCGGCGGCCCGGCGCGCGTCGAACGGCTCGCCGCCGGTCGCGATCCGCAGCGTCTCGGCGACCCCGGCGAGCCGCGCCAGGCGCTGCGTCCCGCCGGCGCCCGGGATGAGGCCGAGCCGCACCTCGGGGAAGCCGAGCCTTGCCGCCGGGGTCGCCACCCGGCGGTGGCACGCGAGCGCGACCTCCAGGCCGCCGCCGAGCGCCGCGCCGCCGATCGCGGCGACCAGCGGCTTGTCGAAGCGGTCCATCGCGTCGACCACCTCGGGAAGGGTCGGCTCCTGTGGCGGGCGGCCGAACTCGCGGATGTCGGCCCCGGCGACAAACGTTTTGCCGGCGGCGGCGAGCACGACCGCGCGCACGCGCGGGTCGGAGCCCGCGCGCGCAAGCGCGTCGAGCAGCCCCCTGCGCACCGCGGCCGACAGCGCGTTCACCGGCGGGTTGTCGATCGTGACGACCCCGATGTCGCCCCGGCGGCCAAGCCGCACCGGGCCTTGCGGCTGCGCAGGCATCGAAACGTTGGGGGTCTCCCCGAAAAACCGGAATCCGTGTATCATACCCGGTGTCGCACACAGGAGGATCGTGATGGCTCGCGCACAGGGGCCGCCGGACGGCGGGGCGTTCGAGGAGCGGGTCGCCAAGCGGCCGGTCGAGCCGCAGGACCCGATGCCGGACGGCTACCGGGCGACGTTGCTCAGGCAGATCTCGCAGCACGCGCACTCGGAGATTGTCGGGATGGCCCCCGAGGGCAACTGGATCACGCGCGCGCCCTCGCTGCGCCGCAAGGCGATCCTGATGGCGAAGGTTCAGGACGAGGCGGGGCACGGCCTGTACCTGTACGGCGCGGCGGAGACGCTGGGCGTGCCGCGCCGGGAGTTTGTGCGCCAGCTGCTTGCCGGGGAGGCGAAGTACTCGAGCGTGTTCAACTACCCGACGCTCACCTGGGCGGACGTCGGGGCCATCGGCTGGCTGGTCGACGGCGCGGCGATCGTGAACCAGGTCCCGCTGTGCCGGTGCTCGTACGGCCCGTACGCGCGCGCGATGAAGCGGATCTGCCGGGAGGAGAGCTTCCACCAGCGCCAGGGGTTCGAGATCATGCTCGCGCTGGTGCGCGGGACGGCGGAGCAGAGGGCGATGGCGCAGGACGCGCTCGACCGGTGGTGGTGGCCGTCGCTGATGATGTTCGGCCCCCCGGACAAGGACTCGCCGCACAGCGCGCAGTCGATGCGGTGGCGGATCAAGCTGAGCGGCAACGACGCGCTTCGCCGGCGCTTCGTCGGCATGATCGTGCCGCAGGCGGAGCGCCTCGGCCTGAGAATCCCGGACCCGGACCTGCGCCGGGACCCGGGCACCGGCGAGCACGAGCACGGCGAGATCGACTGGGACGAGTTCCGGCGGGTCATCTCCGGGAACGGCCCCTGCAACCGGGACCGCCTCCGCATGCGCCGCGAGGCCGAGCGCAACGGGGAGTGGGTGCGCCTGGCGGCGGCCGCGCACGCCCGCAAGCGGCGGGCGCTCGCCGCGTGACGGCCCCCGCCAAGGGGCGGCGCCGGCCGCCGAAGGCGGGGACGGCGGCGGCGGGGGAGGAGCGGCTGTTCGAGATATTCGTCCGCCCGCGCGCCGGGCTCGGCCACCGGCACGTCGGCAGCCTGCACGCCCCCGACGCGGAGCTCGCGTTGCAGGGCGCGCGCGACTGCTTCACCCGGCGGGAGGAGGGCGTGAGCATCTGGGTGGTCCCGGCATCGGCGATCACCGCCTCGCAGCCGGGCGACAAGGACTCGTTCTTCGGGCCCGCCGCGGACAAGCGGTTCCGCCACCCGGACTTCTACGAGGTCCCGGACGATGTCGAGCACCTCTGACGGGGCGCCGCCAGGCGCGCTGTTCGACTACGCCCTGCGCATGGGCGACAACGGCCTGGTGCTGAGCCACCGCCTGGCGGAGTGGATGGGGCACGCCCACTGCATCGAGGAGGACATCGCGCTCGGCAACATCGGCCTGGACCTGCTCGGCCAGGCGCGCAACTGGCTGTCGCTTGCCGGGGAGATCGAGGGGAAGGGGCGCGACGAGGACGCGCTCGCTTTCTTCCGCGACGAGGGCGAGTTCAGGAACCTCTCCCTGGTGGAGCAGCCGAACGGCGACTTCGCCCGCACGATCGTGCGCCAGCTCCTCCACGACGCGCGCGAGACGGCGCTGCTCGCGCGGCTCGCCGAAAGCGCCGACGGGCGCTTCGCCGCGATCGCGGCGAAGGCGCTGAGGGAGTCGGACTACCACCTGCGCCACAGCGCGACGTGGCTCGTCCGTCTCGGCGACGGCACCGACGAGAGCCGGGAACGGACCGAGGAGGCGGTCGACGAGCTCTGGCGCTTCTGCGACGAGATGTTCTGGGACGACGAGACCGACTCCCTGCTCGCGCGCCGCGGGATCGTCCCGCGGGCAAGCGGGCTGCGGGAGCCCTGGATGGGGACGGTCGGGCAGGTGTTCGCCGAGGCGGGGCTTGCCGTCCCCGACACCGTCGGCAAGCCGCGCGGATGGGGCGGGCAGCTCGGCCGCCACACCGAGCACCTGGGGCGCATCCTCGCGGAGATGCAACGCCTGCCGCGGCAGCATCCCGGGGCGAGGTGGTGACCGCGGCGACGACGGGCGCCGACGCCGGCGCCGTCCGGGCCGCCCTTGAGCAGGTGCGCGACCCGGAGATCCCCGAGATCAGCATCGTCGACCTCGGGATCGTCCGCGACGTCGCCGAGCGCAAGGGCGGCGGCTGGCGCGTCACCATCACCCCGACCTACTCGGGGTGTCCCGCCTACGAGGTGATCCACCGGGACATCACCGAGACCCTGGCGGACGCGGGCTTCGCCCCGGTGGAGATCGTGCGGGCGCTGGTCCCGCCTTGGACCACCGACTGGATGAGCGAGCGGGCGCGCGCCACGCTGCGGGAGATCGGTATCGCCCCGCCCGGCCCGGCCCGGCCCGGCGACGCCCGGCCCGTGCTGTTCTTCGAGGACGTCGCGGTCCCGTGCCCGCGTTGCGGGTCGGCCGACACCGAGCTCACGAGCCGCTTCGGCGCCACCGCCTGCAAGGCGCTGCTCCGCTGCCGCTCGTGCCTGGAGCCCTTCGAGCACTTCAAGCCGCTCTGAATGCCCGCCCCGCGCACAGGCCCGCGGTTCGTCCCCCTGCGCATCGCGCAGCGGCGGGCGGAGGCGGACGACGCCTGCAGTTTCCTGCTCGACGTGCCGCCCTCCCTGCGCGACGACTTCGCGTTCAGGCCGGGCCAGCACCTGGCCGTCAGGCAGGCGGTCGGCGGCAAGGACGAACGCCGCACCTACTCGCTGTGCGGCACGCCCGGCGAATGGCGCATCCTCGTGCGCCGGGTCGAGGGCGGGCTGTTCTCGAACCACGCCAACGACAGCTGGGAGGCGGGCACGGAAATCAATGTCATGCGCCCCCGGGGCGCGTTCGTCCTGCCGGAGGACCTCCCGCCGCGGGCGCGGATCCTGGCGCTGGCGGCCGGGACCGGGATCACCCCGGTGCTGCCCATGCTGGAATCGGCGCTGGCCGGGCGCCCCGGCACCCGGGCGACGCTCGTCTACGGCAACCGCGCCACCGGGTCGATCGCCTTCGGCGAGCGCCTCGCGGACCTGAAGGACACCCACATGGACCGGTTCTCCGTGTTCCACGTGCTCAGCCGCGAGCGCACCGAGCACGACCTGCTCCACGGGCGCCTCGACGAGGGGAAGTGCGCGCGCCTCTTCGCGGGCGCGGTCCCGCCCGGGAAGCACGACCTGGTCCTCCTGTGCGGCCCCGAGGGGATGATGGCCGCGGCCCGCGCGGCCCTTCAGTCGGCAGGATACCCGCCCGGCCGGGTGCGCTCCGAGACCTTCACGGTCAACCGGTCCGTGTCGGCGGCGCGACGCCCCGCCCAAACGGAGGTCGCGCACTGCCGGGCGGCGATCGTCCTCAACGGCGTGCGCCACGAGATCGGCATCGGCAAGGGGCAGACGGTGCTTGAGGCGGCGCTCGCGCAGGGGCTGGACCCGCCGTTCTCGTGCCGGGGAGGGGTGTGCGCGACCTGCCGGTCGCTGCTGCGCGACGGCCGGGTCGAGATGGACACCAACCACGCGCTCGACGAGGCGGCCTTGCGCCAGGGGTTCATCCTCGCGTGCCAGAGCAGGCCGCGGACCGCGACGCTGACCGTCGACTTCGATGTCGCCTGACCCCGGCGCGGACAGGGATGCCTGAGGCCCTCGTCTGCGACTACGTGCGCACGCCGATCGGCCGCGTCGGCGGCGCGCTCGCGCCGGTGCGCCCCGACGACCTGGCGGCGGCCGCCTTGCGCGAGCTGTGCCGGCGCAATCCCGGCATGGCGCCCGAGGCGGTCGACGAGGTGGCGCTCGGCTGCGCCAACCAGGCCGGCGAGGACAACCGCAACGTCGCGCGCATGGCGCTCCTGCTCGCCGGGCTGCCGGCGGCGGTCCCGGGGCTGACCGTCAACCGGCTGTGCGCATCGGGCATGGACGCGGTCCGGATCGCCGCCCGGATGGTGCAATCCGGCGAGGCGGACCTCGTGCTCGCCGGCGGCGTCGAGAGCATGTCGCGGGCGCCGTTCGTGATCGGCAAGGCCGAGCGCGCCTACTCGCGCGCGGCGGAGATCCACGACACCACCATCGGGTGGCGCTTCGTGAACCCCCGCATGCCCGGGCTGTGGGGGACCGACTCGATGCCGGAGACCGCCGAGAACGTCGCCGAGGCGCACGCCGTCAGCCGGCAGGACCAGGACGCGTTCGCGCTGCGCTCGCAGCGGCGCGCGGCCGGCGCCATCCGGTCCGGGCGCCTCGCGGCGGAGATCTTCCCGGTGCGGATCCCGCAAAAACGGGGGGATCCCGCGACGGTCGATGCTGACGAGCACCCGCGCGCCGACACCACGCCGGAGGGGCTGGCCCGCCTGCCCACCCCGTTCCGGGAGAACGGCACCGTCACCGCCGGGAACTCCAGCGGGGTCAACGACGGCGCGGCCGCGCTGGTGGTCGCGTCGGAGGCGGCGGCCAAGGCGCACGGGCTCACGCCGATCGCGCGGGTCCTTGGCGGGGCCGCGACGGGCGTGGAGCCCCGGGTCATGGGAATCGGGCCCGTCGGCGCGGTCCGCAAGCTGTGCGGCCGCCTAGGGCTGGAGGTGTCCGACTTCGACGTCGTCGAGCTCAACGAGGCGTTCGCCGCGCAGGCGCTGGCGGTGCTGCGCGGGCTGGGCCTCCCCGACGACGCCGGGCACGTCAACCCGAACGGCGGGGCGATCGCGCTCGGCCACCCCCTCGGGATGTCCGGAGCCCGAATCACCGGGACCGCGGCCCTCGAGCTGCGCGCCCAAGGCAAGAGGCTCGCGCTCGCGACAATGTGCGTCGGGGTCGGCCAAGGCGTCGCCGTCGCGCTCGAGGCGGTGTAGGCGCCCGGCCAAAGGCCCGACCCGGCCAAATCGCGGATTTAGCCGGAGAGGGAAATTCGACAAATCTCCGAAGCCGACGGGGGGCCGCGGCCGCGGCGGGGTGTGACGCGCGCCGGACCCGGGAGAAAACGCAAGGCCGGCGCCCGAAAGGGGGAGGGAGACTCCCGTCGCCGCCCGGGGGCGGCGGGTCACATAAGGGAGCCCCCTCCCGCCCAGAGTATAGCCCGGTCCCGTCCCGATCGGACCGCGAAAGGACGGCGCGGCGCCTGTTCGGGGCATCGGCGTGACATCCCCCCGGTGACCGGACCGGGCGAACCGGGCCGGCAGCGGCCCGCCGGGTGCGCGGCGCGGCGGGAGCCGCCATCCGCCCGCCGCACGGCCAAGATCCACGGGAGCGCGACGTCCCCGTTGCCTCCTCCCCCGGCCGTCACGCCCGCGTCGCGCGATGGTGTATACTTACCGCGTCCGGACCCCCGGACACCGGGAAGAGGTTTTGATGCCTGAGGGTCACACAGCGCC
>CAZZIL010000414.1:0-2550 GCA_964654265.1 uncultured Gammaproteobacteria bacterium
CGACCCAGGACCCGCTGGCCGGGCCGATCGTCAGCGAGCACGCCGGCTTCGCCAGGTACGAGAACATCGAGAGCGGGGTCAACCTGAGGACGCAGACCGACGAGCTGACCGGCGTCACCACGATGTTCCTCACCGAGGCGAAGGGCACGACGAAGAAGGACCACGGCGCCAAGGAGCCCGGGAAGCGCTCCGGGAAGCGCGGCGACAAGAAGGCCGCCCGGGTCGTCCTGGTCGACGAGGCCGGGCACATCGTCCCGATCCCCGGCACCAAGAGCCCGGTGTCGTTCCTTCTGCAGGCGGGCGCCACCCTGCTCGTCGACGACGGCGCCGAGGTCAAGGTCGGCGACATTGTCGCGAAAGTCCCCCGCTCGACCGGGAAGAGCACCGACATCACCGGCGGCCTGCCGCGCGTCGCGGAGCTGTTCGAGGCGCGCATGCCGAAGGTGCCGGGCATCCTGGCGCGCCACTCCGGCCGCGTCAAGTTCGAGGGGCAGGTCCGCGGAAAGGAGCGCATCACCGTCATCGACGAGCACGAGCACCAGCACGAGCAGTTCATCCCGAAGGACACCCGGCTGCTGGTCCAGGACGGCCAGTACGTCCAGAGGGGGGACCGTCTCACCGACGGCGACATCAACCCGCAGGACATCCTCGAGCTGCTCGGGATCGAGGAGCTGGTGCGCCACATCGTTGACAACGTCCAGGCGGTCTACCGGCTCCAGGGGGTGACGATCAACGACAAGCACATCGAGGTGATCGTCCACCAGATGTTGCGCGACGTCGAGGACGACACGCCGGTGTCGCCGACCGAGATCCCGCAGAAGGCGTGGAACGAGCTGCGCAAGCTGGCCGACGACGCCAGGCCGGCGCTGGCCGAGCACGCCAGGCTCGGCAGACGGGTTGACAAGGCCGCGGAAATGGTCGCCAAGCGCCAGGAGCGCCTCGCGCAGCAGGAGATCGAGCGGGGCGAGTGGGCGGAGCGCCTCGGGCGGGCGACCGCCGACGGGGAAGACGCCCCGGACGGCGGGCGCACCGCGCTCGCCGAGAGGATCCGCCAGGCGCTGGCGGAGGCGCTCGGCGCCCCCGACGCGAAGGTCCGGCCGGACAAGTGGAAGGCCCTCGGCGACGACGAGACGACCGGGGTCGTGCGCCTCCTGCACGGCGGCAGCCGCCCCGGCGGGATCCGCAAGGAGATCGGCCGGTTGCACCAGGCGCGGGACCGCGCGGCCGAGAGGCTCAAGCGGCAGGAGGACGAGCACGGGGCGCTCGCGGCCGACACCGGGAAGTGGGAGAAGGAAGCGGAGGCGCTTGGCGAGACCGTCCGCCTGCTGGGGACCCACATCGGCCCCGGCACCCACGACCGCCAAGCCTTGGAAGGGCTGGCCAACCGGATGAAGAAGGGGCGCGAGAAGGACATCCTGTGGAAGATGGTCGAACAGATGGAAACCGTCTTCCCGGCGCACGACACCCTGGAGCGGCTGACTGGCCTGTTCCGTGAGGAGATCGGGGAACGCCAGGCGAACAACGAAGACACGCGCAGGTTGCTGGAGACACTGGACCGCCAGATCGAGACGCGCACCCGGGAGCACGACACCCACGCCAAGGCGGAGGAGCTCGCCGGGAAGTTTGACGAGCACGCACGGAAGGGCTGGCAGCTCTCCGCGAAGCGCAAGAGGCTGGCCGACGGCCACGCGGCCACGGTCGCCGACGCGGCAAGGTGGGTGCGCGACCTCGCGTCCAACATGGAGCGCACGCAGCGCCTGCTGTCGCGCCACGCCGCACTCGCGGAGGGTGCGCGCGCCCTCCTCGCGGACGCGACGGGCGCCGCCCCCAAGAGCGACGACGAGCAGGCGATCGCCGCGATCGCCGGGCTGAGGCCGGCCCTTGCGCCGGCGCGACGCAGGCTCGGGGAGATCGCCCGCAGCGCCCAGGCCGCGCTGAAGCAGGCGACCAAGGAGGCCGGTCTGCCGGCGGGCGACTGGGCCGGGTACGACGAGACGGAAGTCATCCGCGCCGCCCAAGGGCTGTGGGACAGTCTCTCCCGGCTCGGCGCCGGGCAGGGCAAAGACGCCGTCGCCAAGGACGTCCGCGGCGCCCTCCGCAAGGCGCTCGCGACCGACGGCAAGGGCGCGAAGCTCGACTGGAACGCGCCCGACGACGAGGCCATCGCGCGCGTCGCGCGCACGATGCTGGCATCGGCCAGGCTGCCGGCCCTCGGCAAGAGGATCGCCGCCCTGGCCCAGGAGACGCGCGCGGCGCTGGGCAAGGCGCTCGGCGGCGGCGACGCCGACGGGAAGGCCGAGTGGGACCGGCGCGACGACGCCGGGACCATCGGCGCCCTCCAGGCCCTCCACAAGGAATCCAAGGCGGTGCTGCGCACGGAGACGGAACACGGCGCGCTGGAGAAGGACCGCGCCCGGCTCACCGGGGAGCTTGCCGCGCTCAGGCAGGAGGGCAGGCGCATCGCCAAGGCGATCGACGCGTCGGTCGATGCCGGCGAGAAATTCGGGGAGGCGTGCCGCCGGCTCGCCGGGGACGTCCGCAAGACGCTGG
>CAZZIL010000415.1:0-3908 GCA_964654265.1 uncultured Gammaproteobacteria bacterium
TCCCGCCGGATCGTCGTCTCCGCCTGGAACGTGGCGGACCTCCCGCGGATGAGCATCGCGCCGTGCCACGCCCTGTTCCAGTTCCACGTGCAGGACGGCCGCCTGTCCTGCCAGCTGTACCAGCGCAGCGCGGACGTCTTCCTGGGGGTCCCGTTCAACATCGCGTCCTACGCCCTGCTGACGATGATGGTCGCGCAGGTCTGCGGCCTGCGGCCCGGGGAGTTCATCCACGTCCTCGGGGACGCGCACCTGTACCTCGACCACCTGGACCAGGCGCACGAGCAGAGCGGGCGCGTGCCGCGGCCGCTGCCCACCATGCGGCTCAACCCGAACGTCAAGTCGGTCTTCGACTTCGGTCCCGGCGACTTCGAGCTCGTGGGCTACGACCCGCACCCGCACATCCGCGCGGCGATCTCCGTTTGAGGGAGGACCCCAAGATCGCCATCGTGGTCGCGTGCGACCGCAACGGCGCCATTGGCCTCGGCAACCGCATGCCGTGGAAGAGGCTCCGGCGGGACCTCGGCCGCTTCGCGCGGCTCACCAAGGGGCACCCGGTGGTCATGGGGCGCAAGACCTTCGAGTCGATCGGGAGACGCCCGCTTCCGGAGCGCGACAACATCGTGGTCACCCGCTCCGCGGACGCCATTCGGGCACAGGGGGGTGAGACACCGGGCCTGCGTTTCGTCGGGTCACTCGAAGAGGCAGTCGGGGTGGCGAAGGCGATCGAGCCGCCCGGTGAGGCCGCCCGCATCTTCGTCATCGGCGGCGAGGAGATCTACCGCCAAGCGTTGCCGCTCGCGGACATCATCCACCTGACCAAGGTGGGTCTCGATTGCGAGGCGGACCGACACTTCCCCCGACCGGACCCGACCGAGTGGCGGGAAACGGCAAGCGAATCCGTCGACGACGACGGGGTCGCCCTCGAGTTCATCGACTTGGCCAGGATCCGGGAGTTAGTGACCGAGCACCCCGGCCAAGGCTGACGACTTCATGCCGAGCACAGCCGGGACGGCAGGGACTTCGCGTGCCCCTGATCCCGGGCGGAGGATCCCGGCCCGCACAACCGCGCGGTCCCGCCCGGCCACGCGGCATTCGGTCTCACCGCACCTCCGCACACGCGCCGGATTTCCGCCCGTGGCCGCACCCGCGGGGATGCGTCAGGGTTGCCGCGATGCCTCCCCCGATGGCGTGAAGTCGTCGATTGCGCGGATCACTTTCGCCAAGCGGTCCACCGCCGCTTTCTTCTCGAAATACTCGGAGTAGGCCCAATGCGCGGAATCAAGCAGTTCCGAGTAATGCCTCACTCGCGTATCGTAGGCCTCCAACATTTTAATGTCCGCCTCTCGTTTCCTTGTGTTGTCCCACCCCTTGGGCCCTTTTCCGACCAGCACAAACACCTGGACTCGCGCATGGCGCTCATCGCACCTGTCAAGGAGGTTTCTCGCACCCAGCCAGTACTTTGCGACCTGTCCCGCCACCCTGTTGGCATCTATCGAAAAGTCTGCCCGCTTCAGCTCGAATATGACGTAGTCCCCCCCCACTTTCTTGAAGCCAATGTCAATCCGCGCATTTCTCTCATCCTCGTTCAATGTGGCAGCGTCCTCACTGAAGAGCGCCTGCACGCCCCTTTCCATCACCGGAGGCATGTGGGTTGCGCGGTCCCACGCGGGGTCCAGCAACCAAAGATGCTCAAACAGGTACTTCTGCATGACTTTCTCCAAGCGGTTTTCCTCGGTCATTTTTTGAAGCTGCTTAATGACCTTGAGGCGCTGTCGCGCAATCTCCCCGTACAGGGTGTGCTCAATGCTGTCCAGTTCGGTGAACACATCGAGGACGGCGGGCAGGACCTCGTCTTGGATATTTTCGAGCCGCTCCAGGTTGTCGTTGAAACGGTGCACCTCGAACGCGATCACTGCATGCTTGATCAACTGCCTGTGTGTGTCGGCATCATCGATCTTGATCCGGTTGAGCTTCCCAAGCCATCTCTTCGCTCTCCTCCGTGTGTCGCCCGAAAGACTCTCAATCCAATCCCTGACCTCCGTGATCTCCTGGGCCACCTTTGTCCCGTCTTCTGTGCGGTACTCAGCCCACTTCGACTGGACGTGTCTTAGCTCCGGCCTGATCACCTCGGCCAGCTGCCGGTAGCGCTCATCACCCTCAACCAGGCGCTGCCGTCCGCTTGTCGCCGCGTCCTCGTCTGCCTCGCCCTCTCCGTCATACTTGTCGAACTCATCGACTGTCAGCTCCCCCACCAGATAATCCGCATAGATCCCGCCCTCCGAAAGCTCTTCAAGGATATCCTCCTGCGCCATCCGTCCGCGAACATAAATTGCGACGCGATTCAGGTTGTCCCCCGCCTCGTCCTTCAGGCTCCCGGACTTCTTGACAGTGCCCAGCCATCCCGTGACTTGTATCGGGGATTCCAGGCTCCTCGACTCATGTCGCACGTCCTTCGGACACCGATACAGGATCGCCTCCTGGTCGCCGTAGGTCCATATGTGCTGAAGCAGCCTGTAGTATCCCCTGTCAGCCGGCTTCACCTTGTCTCCGTTGACATGCACGGCAAACTGCCTGTCGCCAATGATCGAGAACCGACGCGCGATTCTCGACCTGAGGTGCGCGAAAGTGGAGGTGGTGTAACCCTTGCGAAGCTTCGTGAGGGTGATTCTTGTGCCCCGGGAAAAGTCGATCCGGTCCGTTGAGAGGGCCGCCGGTTGGTACGTGCCCGCGGCGCCTCCGTTGGAGCTGATTGCGCTCTGAATGTCATTGAGGGACATCATCAGGGCGCTCTTCTCCTCGCCGGTTGCCGTTTCCACGGTTACAACGTGCGCGATTGAAAAGAGCGACAGCTTGCCAATTCCTTTCCTGCCCATTGGACTCCGGTGGTAATACGGTGTCGGACCGGGTTGCTTCTCCCGACGGCGGTACCCAACCTTCAGAAACCGTGTGTTGATGTCGTTTGCGGACATGCCGCAACCGTCGTCAAGGATGGTTATCGTGTCGCCTTCCTCGCTGAGTGTGACATCGACCCTGCTCGCGTCTGCATCCCAGGCGTTTGCGATGATCTCCGACAGCACCGCCGGAATGCTGCTGTACAGGTTGATCCCCAAGTGTTCCAGGGCACTGAGGCTGATGGCCAGCTGGAAAGGGCTCTGCGTGTTGCTCATGACGCACACCTCTCCCGGCGTGGGTGGGCGACTCGCGCAAGGGGGGCAGGCACGACACCTCTGACCATGCGCCCCGCGTCCCCGAACGACAGCACGCGTTCACCGCTGTCAAGGCCCCGGGAGAAACCTCGCTGAACGGAGTCCGCTTTCAATGAGCCGCCCCAGTCCTGCCCGGAGCGGTCGGACCGCCCGCTGTCAGACCTGCCGCGCAGGTTCGCGATAGCCGGCAAGGGAGTGTGGCACTCCGCGCGCTCGTAACCGGACCTGCAACAGCTCGCCACCGAGTCCCCTTCCCTCTCGCTCCGTTCGCTTCCCTCCCGGGATGTGCGGATGCACCGCACGCTGGTGAGCGGCAGTCCGCGGCAGCGGCGGAAGGGATCGTGAGGAGCCGCTTCCCCTACGGTCAAGGCGGGAAATCCACCGATCGCCGGGGGTGCCTTCGTGTCCCGGTCCGGGTCACGAGCCCCGGGCTTTAGGTTGGGCAGGGTCACTGAACTGGCGATCTCGCCAACGCTCATCCCCCGCCTGATCCCGATACGCGGACGGTCGCCCGTCGCACAGTACAGGTCACTCCCCGCACTCCGAGTGCGGACGTTACCCATGCCGCACTGATGCGGCTGTGCGTCCGTGCCCATGTCTCACCGACCGTCTGCGTGACGCCACGCATTCTACCATACCTCAGGCTGAAACGCCACAGCCTCAAGCCGGCGCTCTGGTCTTGGGCAAACCCACGCGACTCCG
>CAZZIL010000416.1:0-3931 GCA_964654265.1 uncultured Gammaproteobacteria bacterium
ATGTCCTTGACGCCCTTTGCCGACAGCTTTTTCGGGATCGGCAGGTGCCCCGCCTCCGGCATGCAGTGGGGACTGGCCGGCCCGGCGTTCCTCAGCACCAGAAAATCGTCCGCCTTCACATCCAGCCTGGGGTCGTCAATCCGTTCGCCCAGGTCCTTGACCGAGTCGAAGACGACGGCCCGCCCGGTTTTCTCGAACAGCCGCGGGTCGGCGGCCGCCCGCTTCAGTAGCGCGCCGCGCGGCGCGAGCGACCCGAACAGGGCGACCAGGCCGCCCTTGGGCTCGATCGGCCGCGTGCGTGGGGCGATCACGCTCCGGTCGGTGGCGGCGCCGGCCTCCCGGTCCAGGCGTTGGCCGAGCGTCTCGCCCGTGACCGTCGGGCATTCCAGGTGCAGCAGCGGCCGCAGCTCGCGCAACACGGCGCCGACGCCGCCGACGTTGAAGAAGTCTTCCATGTAGTGCTCGCCGGTCGGCTTGAGGTTGACCAGAACCGGGGTGGTCTCCGACATCTCGTTGAGGCGTTCCAGCGGGAGCCGGACCCCCGCGCGCCCGGCGATCGCCGTCAGGTGGATGACCGCGTTGGTCGATCCGCCGAGCGCGAGCAGGACGCGCAGGGCGTTGTCGACGGATTCGGGCGTCACCAGCCGACCGGGCTTGACCGGCTTGGCCGCGAGCCGCGCGGCAAGCGCGCCGGTCGCCTCCGCGGCGCGCAGCCGGTCGGCGTGCACGGCGGGGATCGCCGCCGACCCGGGCAGGCTGATCCCGAGCGTCTCGGCGATGCACGCCATGGTCGAGGTGGTGCCCATGACGGCGCAGGTCCCGGCGGTCGTCGCCAGCCGCTGCTCGACTTGGTCGATCTCCCCTTGGACGATCTTGCCCGCGCGGTGTCGTGCCCAGAACCTTCGGCAGTCGGTGCAGGCGCCCAGGCGCTCGCCGTTGTGGCGCGCGGTCATCACCGGCCCGACCACCAGCAGGACCGCGGGGATGTTGGCGGCGGGCGCGCCCGTTGGCACCTCCAAATCCATCAGCTGGGATCAGATCCTCTCCTTGGTACCCATCGCCATCAGGTTGCGGTGCTACGTACGTTGCCAGCGCGCCGCAGGGGTCTTTCACGCACCGTTGTCATCGGCGGGAATTCCCCGATACAGTGACCACGGAAGGCCCATGAAAAAGTCATGTGCGCTCTTGCGCTGCACCAAGATGTTGCCTGGTGCGGAGCCCGAGTTGCCAGCCTTGATGACTTGCGCCGCGCGGTTCCTGAATTCCTCAAAGGAATCGGACGTCTCCGGAGAAACCACCAAAATATCTGTCCCGTTGCGGAGAACATCAATCAGCAAATCTACGATATGTCCGTCCCGAAAGCCAAACCCGATGACCACCACCAGGTCCATCCCAATTGTTCTGAATCGATGCTGGTGGAACTTGAAGGTGTACGGCAAATTCCCCGGGGTCTTCGCCTTGTGACCAAGCACAAGTGCCGCTTTCATCGCGTCGAGCAGTCGTGCCGGGTCAACAGAGAAGAACTCGCCACGGCTGTTGCGTTGCCAGTTGGTCGACCCGTGGACTTTGTGCAGGAAAATTATGAGCCTTCCGTCGCTTGTGTGAAACCAGACCTCGCTCCACGGATGGTCGGGGCCATGAACCCGACAGCCGGTCTCAACGTGCGTGAAAAGTCCGGCCCCCTGTTCAACGCCCTGGTCCTGGTTCAGTGTGAACACCTCAATCGTGTAGCCAAGGCAGGAGGGAAGCGGACCTAGTTTCTCGAAGTGGTTTTCGGTGTCCGCGTCAAGAAACAGCATGTCCACGAAATGCTGGCGCAGGGTGTGGTACAGCCTCTTCCGGGATTTGGGCGTCCCCGGCACGATGGGATCTCCAGGGCCCGGATTCAGCAGATCGAAGATAAGCTCAAAGTCCGTCAACGGCTTCGGTGTAAGGCCCGCCAGTTGCTCTGGCGCAAGACCTGTCGGTTGCCCCAGTCGGAGTGACTCCGTGATTCGATGGTACAGATGCCGATCCTCAGACGGGATCTGAGAAATCGGGTCAGCCATCAGCTCGTCAAAGGCCTCCACCACCTTGCGGGATGTTGGCAACCCTAGATCGACGCTTGCGCCTGCCGCCAAGAGGAAGCCTATCTTTTTGTAATGTTTCATCAGTCGGTGCGCCTGTTAAAATGGAGTGGGAGGATGGAGTGGCAACCCCGGCGAGCGATCGATCGCGTGACATCTCGGGCGCAACCAGCAAGGCAGGCGCACATGAGTCGAGCGGCCGACCGCAGTGGGACAACCGGATGGGAGTGGTGTGTCTCGCCCACGTGTGGAGTGACACACGATGCCGTTCCAAGTCGGCGCCGGGAAACCGCGTGTCGGGGAGACTGCAAGGGGGGCGTTCATTGTCCCACAGCTCCCCCAGTCCGCCAAGTCTCACGCTGGTCGCAGTCGAACTCCCGGCGGAGTTTCTCCAGAAGATTGCGCAACTGGTGCGCCCCCTCCCGTGTCCGGGGAGCTTCCGACAAGTTCTCTATGACGTTGTCCCAGGGTCTCTGGTTGGTCAGATAGACCATCTTCCTGAAGGGCTGGTTGTCCATGATTTCCTTGCTGAAGAACAGTTCCAGGATTCGGAGCGTCCTTTCCTGGTCCGCGCCAACAAGTCTTTCGAGTGACAGTTGCAATCCGGCGTCATCGTCCAGGCGACCACCGGTCACCGTCAGCGTGCGCAGGGTCAGGTCCGCCAGCTCGCCCGGTGTGAATATCCCGCTTCGCGAGCAAATCCACGGTCCAAGCATGAAGAGAATCTCGGGGTCCGGGTGCTCAAGCAACCATTCCCAGGACGCGATGACCCGGGGCCCATCGAAATCCCGCCCGGACGGACAGCCCAGTCGGATGTATTCCCCGGCATAGTCGGCAAACCCCATGCGTTGCCGGCGACTGCTCCCGTCCCTGAACTGCTTGAACAGGGGGTCGTCGGGGCCGAAGCCCTCGAAATTGAGATGGCCGTACGCGAAAAGCCTCCCGATCGAGACCTCCGGGTCGGGTAGCATCGAGCCGTGCGCGTCACTGTCTGTCAGCTCCAGTCCGCGCTCGTACAGCTCGCGGAAGACGGGATCGAAGAACATCGTCTCCCTCGGGTTCTCCTGAACAAAGCTGCCCCACGCGGCCAAGAACGGCATCCTGTCGGCGGCGGCGGTCGGGAAGACATGCGTTGTCATGGATCGCATCCACGTCTTGTCCCAGTCGTACAGGTATGGGACATGGAAGCCAAACTCCCGCATGGACGGACAATCGGATTCCCGCTCGAAAAATCTCTGGCACATGTCCCGGGCCCGAGAGAGGGCCTCGGAGTGTCGGGTGCCTCCTTCCCTGCGGAGTGCCCAAACAAGCCATGCGAGTCCCCGGAACAACGAGGCCCGGCCCCACTGTGCCCCCTCCGCGTAGTGGTCAACGCTGCCGTTGCCGTGCGTGGCGGGATCGTTGTGGGGGTCGGTGCCCAGCTTGTTGTGGGTGTGCTCGAAAAGATAGTCCACCAAGTCGAGGACTTGGTCGCCATGCTGCTCTGCCATGCCCTTCGAGAGGGTGTCGGTCTTCGAAAAACACGCGGTGATCAGGTCGATCATCTCCAGGTGGACGTCCGCCCAGTTGTCCACCGGGTAGATCTCGCCCGGTTTCCGCTCAAACGGGCGTCTCTTGCCCGATGCCATCACAGAAACGAGCAGGCTGACCATCTCGTCCTGCTTGGGGGGCGAGAGGTCGTCCCGATAGTACCGGGCAAGGCGGGAGAAGGGCCTCAGGCGAGAGAGTATCCGGTCAGGGCCTTGGGCCCGGACGGACGCGGTGTCCGCGCCCGGGGCTCGCTCACGGGGCGGTGCGGGCGGCCAGACCGTCCCGATGCCGACAGGGTGCTCCACCGTCGCTGTCGTTTGCAACGCGCCGCTTGC
>CAZZIL010000417.1:0-6642 GCA_964654265.1 uncultured Gammaproteobacteria bacterium
TCGCCGCCGCCTTCTTCAAGAAAAGGCTGTGACGCGCCGCGCCCCGAAAATCGGGACGGGCGCCGTCCCAATTTCGGTTCCGTTTTCAGAAGACACGGGTAGAATGGCGCAAGGAACGGGCCGCGACGGCCCCAAACGGGAGAAGCCAATGCAGATCGACAGCCAGGACCTGTCCCAGGAGACCAAGCTCACCATCGTCAAGATCGCCGCGCGCAAGATGCGCGAGGGGGACGCGGACCCGGCGCTCGCGGAGCGCCTCGACGCGCTCAGCCTCTCCGAGCTCGAGTCGTTCTGCCGGGCGCTTCCGGTGACGATCGACATCAGCGCGGAGATGCTGGAGGACGCGTTGCGGCGCGCCGCGCAGTCGCGCCGGTCGGCGCTGGTGCAGCGGGAGTTCGTCCGGCGGGGCGCGTCGAACCGGATGATGCACCGCCTGTTCCGCGTGAGCAAGCTCCAGGTCGAGCGCATCCGCCGCGACGAGCGCGCGTCCGGGAAACTGGTCGGCCGGCCGCGGATGCCCGACGCGGACGAGCGCGAGGCGATCGTCGCGGAGTGGGCGGATATCCGGCGCCGCGAGCCGGACGCGCGCCGGCGCTACCTAGAGCTGGCGCGGCGGTTCGTCTCGCACACCCTGGCGACGCTGCAGCGCGTGGTCGAGGAGGGTGAGCAGGCCGAGGAGGCCCGCCGTGACCTGGCGCGCGCGCTGCTGGACTGACACCCCCCGGCCGCGGCGCGCGGCCGCCGCGGCGGCGCTCGCGGCGCTGGCGCTGTGCGCGGCGCCCGCGCAGGCGGACATCCAGTCGGAGATGGAGCGGATGTTCGACCGGCTGGGGTCGTACGGCAACGTGACGGCACCGCAGATGATCCGCGGGCAGACGCGCAACGTCGCGACGTTCGGGGGCCTGTACCACCGCGCGCCGCGGCGCACCTACTCGGTCGCCGGGTTCTCGCCGCCGTCGTGGCGCGCCGGCTGCGCCGGGATCGACCTGTACGCCGGGTCGTTCTCGTTCATCAACAAGGACCAGTTCATCCAGTACCTGCGCAACGTCGCCTCGAACTCGGTGGGGCTGGCGTTCAAGATGGCGCTGTCGTCGCTGTCGCCGGAGCTGTCGAAGACGCTGGAGGACCTGCAGAAGTCGACGGAGGCGCTGAACCGCTTCAACCTGGACTCGTGCGAGGCGGCGCAGGCGCTGGTGAAGGGCGACGTCGGCGTCGCGATGCTCGGCGGCGAAACCGCGTGCCGCAACCTCGGTACGTTCCTCAACACCTTCTCGGACGGGGCCGAGGCCCGGCTGATGTGCGGCTCGGAGGCGGAGGCCCGCCCGGTCGCCGACGCCGCGGCGGCGGAGCCGGCGCTCGAGGCGGTGGCGCCGCTCGAGCTCTCGCGCGGCAACATGATGTGGAAGGTGCTCGGCAAGGTCTCCGGGATCGACGACGACATGCGCGAGGCGCTGATGTCCGCGACCGGGACGTTCGTGCTCGCGCCGGCGTCGCCGACCGTGACGGTCGGCGCCGGGCCGCGCCACGTCCCGCCGACGCTGTCGTCGGCGAAGGACCTGCTGTCGGACCGGGTGCGGCTGCTCGACTGCGTCGACACCGGCTGCGTGACGGTCACGGTGGCGACGGTGACGCTGTCGGCGTCGTTCCGCGGACGGGTCGCCGCGCGCATCGGGTCGATCGCCGCGAAGATGCGCGACGGCACCGGGACGCTCACGGCGGAGGAGCAGGGGTTTCTCACGTCGAACAGCCTGCCGGTGCTGCAGCTGCTCCAGGCCGACGCGGCGGGCGCCGCCGGGCTCGCGGAGATGGCGACCGACGCGGTGGCGCTCGGCGTCGCGCACACGTTCCTGTCGGAGGCGTTGCGGATCGCGCGCGACGCGGCGGCGGGGTACCAGACGCGCAGCGCGACGGAGGCGGCGCTGCTCGCCCGCCTCGCCGGGAACGGCGAGCGCATGCGGCGCGACATCTTCCTCGAGTTCAACGCGGAGGTCGCGCGCCTGGGCGAGGTCCTCGACATCCGGCGCGACATCGCCGGGATCCGCGCATCGCTGTGGCGCGGGCGGTTCCGCGAGAATTTGGTGCGCATCCGCGAGGAGGGCCTGCGCCGGGCCGACTGAGGGGGGATGGAGTACCACACCTTCGGCGGCGGCGAGCTGATGGCGCTGCTGTTCAACGCGGTCGCGGCGTACACCGCGACCGGCGAGTTCGAGGAGATGGCGGCGGCGGCCGCGCTCACCGGGATCGTGTTCGGGGCGCTCGGCACGCTGCACTCGCTGGACATGCAGGCGGCGGTGCGCTGGTCGGTCACGGCCGTGGTGGTCTACTTCATGATGGTGGTCCCGCGCACGACGGTGGTCGTCACCGACGTGATGACCGACGAGGTCGGCGCGGCACGCCTCTACGGGACGCACCCGCGGGCGCCGCGCCCGGTGGACAACGTCCCGCTGCTGCTGGCGGTCGCCGGCCACGCGAGCAGCCTGGTCGGCGTGCGGCTGACCGAGGCGTTCGAGGACCTGCTGTCGGTCCCGGAGGAGCGCCGGATCGGCGCCGGCGGGCTGTTCGTGATCCACCGGACGTTGCGGGCGATGATGGAGGGGCACCCCCTCAGGGACCGACGTCTCAAGGAGGACTTTGTCCACCACATGCGCAACTGCGTGTTCTTCGACGTGGAGGTGGACCGGCGCTACGGTTACGCGGAGCTGCTCGACGGGGCCGCGCTCGACCACCTTGGGAACACCGGCGACCGGGTGACGTCGGTGACGCTCCCGGACGGGAGCCGCCTCGCGACGACGTGCCGTGGCGCGTGGCACGGCGGCTCCGGCGTGCACGGCGACAGCGGGACCACCCGGGGGCTGCGCGCGCGCATCGACGCGGAGGCGGCGCACCAGAAGGCGATGGCGTGCCTGGGCGCGAGCGGCTACCTGCTGGGGCTGACGCCGGCGCAGGTCGGCGCCATCGCGGCGGACCTGGGCGACCCGGGCGCGGGGAGCATCGCCGACTGCGGCACCCGCCACATGGACGCGACACTCGACTTCCTCGGGCTGTCAGCGCGCCCGGCGGGCGAGCGCATCGGGGAGAACCTGGCGGTCGAGCTGATCCGCGACTACGCGTACACCTCCCCGGACATCGATCCGGTGGCACTCGCGACCGCGAAGGGCGCGGCCGAGCGCGGGCGCAACAGCTCCTATGTCGTCATGGGCCAAGTCGCCCGGGAGACGCTCCCGGTGATCCGCGGGGCGTTCGAGGCGGTCGCGCTCATGCTGTTCCCGGTGGTGATCGTGCTCGCGCTTGTCGTTCCGGAGCGCATGCCGCAGTACATCCGCATGCACCTGGTGCTCATCCTCTGGCTCCAGCTGTGGCCGCCGCTGATGGCGGTTGTCAACGAGCTGGCGAGCCTGTCGGCGCGCGACGCGATGGCGAAGTACAGCGCGCTCGCCCAAGGGGAGATCGGCTACGCGACGTTCGACCCGGTGCTCGACGAGATATCGCTGCACCAGGCGACCGCCAGCTACCTTCTGGTGCTGGTGCCGCTGCTCGCGTACTACCTTGCCAAGGGGACCGACTTCGCCGGCGCAATCCTCGCGTCGCGATTCCTGCAGCCGTCGGAGGGGCTGGTGGCGTCGCAAAGCGGGTCGGTCGCGACCGGGAACTGGACGATGGACCAGGTGAACATGGCGCCGACGCTGCGCGCCGGGTCGCCGCTCGCCCGGCAGGTCGACCCGGGCGGCAACACGTTGGTGTCGACACCGTCGGGGCGGCAGTTCCTGGAGCTGGGCAGCCAGCTCAGCGCGGTCGCGCAAGGCGCGCAGACGGCGGCGCTGTCGTCGGCGTCGGCGGACGCGCTCACGCTGGGCGAGAGCCAGCGGCGGCTCGCCGCGCAGACGGCGGGGTCCGCCTACGCCGAGGGGTTCGCCCGGTTGCGCGACCGGGTCGACTCCGCCGCGCTGGCGGAGACCCACCAGGGACGGGACCTCTCGTCGGAGCGCCGGGGCCTCAGCATCATCCGCGAGGCGCACCGGGAACTGACGGACGAGGCGGGAATCACCCGGGAAGAGTCCGCCCGGGCGCTCGGCGCCATCGCCGCGAACATCGGCCTCGGCATCAGCGTGTTCGGCCAGGGCGCCGGGCTCGACACCTCCGCCAACGTGTCAAAGACGGTGATGGAGCGGGCCCTCGACAGCGTGCGCAGCCGCCTCGGCGAGTCCGAGGCGCGCGGGACGGAGGACGTGCGCGCGTTCGCCAGGGAATACGCGCGCAGCGAGGAGTTCCGCGAGGCGTCGACGGTGTCGGTCTCCGGGGCGTCGCGCACCTCGGAGGAGTTCCGGCGGGCGCACCAGCTCGCGACCGAGGCGGGCGCCTCCCTCTCGAAGTCGACCGAGCTCTCGGAGCAGGCGCGACTGTCCGAGCAACAACAGCTGACGGCGGCGCTCGATCTCCTGCGCAACCAGCCGCACATCGGCCGCGCGGTCGACGAGCGCGTGCGCGAGCACCTCGCGCAAGGCGGCAACATGGAGGGCGCGCGCCAGATCGTCCAAGAGGAGCTCGGGAAAAACGGCCTGTTCAACATCGAGATCGACGGCGAGACGCTGACCCCGCGGGAGCTGTCCGAGCGGGCGCGCGAGGCGTTCCTTCGCGTCGAGGGGCAAGGCCCGGAGACCCCCGGGCCGGACTGGCACGAGAAGACCGGTCTCCTGCCCGAAGGGCAGGCCGAGACCCTCATGGAGACGGTGCGCGACAAGACCGGGGAAACCCCCGACCCGGAAGAGGTCCTCACCGGACCGGGGGCACACGAACGGGCGATCCCCGCGGACGGATCCCAGATGGAAAGGGTCGTCACCCGTCTCAAGGACGCGCTGTCAAGGGAGGCGACAACGCGCGAGGGCAAGGACGCGCCCGGCCAATAGCAGGAGAACAGGCGCACCCGGAACTCCACGCCTGTCCCGAAAGGTCGCCAAAAGCAACACCCGGGAAGACCGGGGCCAAGACGCCATCGCGCAACCCGCCCCCGAGGCCGGGGGCACAACGCACCGCCCCTATAGGGTGTTCGCGAGTTCCCTGCCTGTCAGGACGAGATTCCGCATCGCGTCCCTATCGAGGCCGTGCCCCGGCGGCAACACGCCGTTGACGACGATCTCCAGCAGCCTTTCCAACCCAGTGCGAGTGAGGAGTGGCCCGAACTGGATCGAGTAGAACAGGAGCAACGCATCGTCGGCATCGAAGGGGCTCGGGTTCTCCGCCGTGCCCTTGTACAGGTTTGCCGGGTGCGTGTCCGGGATGCCTCCCGACGCACCGAGCTCCGACGCCCCCCGGATAATCGCGTCCACATCGCCGTCGGGGAGACTTTGGCCCGGCTCAAGCAGGCCGCGGACGATGATCCGGCTCAGGCGGATCTGGACCGGATTGGAGAGCAACCCGTGGAACTGTGTGAAATAGAAGATGAGCAACGCGTCTCGGCCGCCGAGGGGGACATCCGCGTTAGCGGGCCCGGCCACGCGCGGCAACAGGCGGAGATTCACCCCGGTGCCGGTCGTGACCGCCGTGTCCGTCTCCGTCCAGTCGCTTTCGCCCTCGACGTTGACCGCGCGCACCCGGACATCGTACGCGGTCTCGTCCACCAAGTCGGCGATTGTGGCGGAAATCTCCGGCGCATCGACGGTGAGCGGGTCGGACCACTCATTGGTGACAGCCGGATCGTCGCTGCTCACCCGGTGCGCGACCTCGTAGGACACCAACGCCGGGCCGGCATTCACCGTCGGGGCCGCCCAGCCGACCGACAGCGAGTTCTCGGGACTCGCCACAGCCACTGTCAGGGAGCCCGGCGCGCCGGGCGCCTCGCCGTCCACGTCGGTCACCTCGACCTCCAGCACAAAGGTGTCCTCGCCGCCGAAGGGATCCGCGACCGTGACATCCAGCGTGAGGGTCGTTGTCAAGGCGGCCGTGTCCGTCTCCAGATCCTCGAAGTTGATCGCGGCCGCCACGCTGGCCTGGTTGTCGCCACCGATGGAGAACAGCGTGGCGCTGGCCCCGTCCTGCGTGGCCGGGTCGAACGTGTAGGTCAACACGTCCGCATCGCCCGCCTCGGCGGGGACCGGATCCCCAAACGCCGTGCCGACCGCCGTGTTCTCCGCCACCGCCAGCGTGACCGTCGCCTGGGTGATCGAGGGATCGATGGTGTGGTCCCGCGTGGTCCCGGAGACCGGGGCCGTCCAAGCGTCTGGGAGCTCCTCGCCATTGAGCGCCCGCACACGCAAATCGTACCCCGTGTTCGGGGTCAACCCGGTGATGGTCGCTGTCACGTCTGTCCCGATGTGTGGGAAGGTCGTGTACGTTCCCGGCGGGGTCGCCACGCGGTACTGAATCTCATAACCGGTGACCGCCGGCGGAGTGGTCCCGGCGGGGGCAGTCGGCGCAATCCACGCCAGCGACAGGCGGGTGTGACCGCCGTCCTCGGCCGCGAGCGTCTCCGCGGCCGGCAGGCCGGGCACGCCCGGCGCCTCGGGCAGGTCGCCCACCGCAATCTCCACCACGACGCTCGCGTCGTCCACCGTGTCATCGCGCCCGATGTCGTCCTTGCCGTCTTGCACCGCCACCGTCACGGTGTGGGCCCGCCGGTCCTCGAAGTCCATCGTCACGCCGGTGGCG
>CAZZIL010000418.1:0-1641 GCA_964654265.1 uncultured Gammaproteobacteria bacterium
CTTGGCGGCGGCGGTGGCGGACGCCAACCGGCGGGCGCGCGAGGCGGAGGAGGTCTGCTGCCGCGAGCGCGGGATGTCGCACGGGCAGCTGGAGGAGGCGCGCGTGCTGCTCGCGCGCGACGGGCACACGGCCGACACGGCCGATGGGCTGTTGCGCAGCCTGGTCTCGTGCCGGCACGATCTGGGGCACACCCGGCGGGAGCTGGCCGCGGCCGAGGCCCTGCTGGCGCTGTGGCCCCCGCCGGCGGGCCGCAAGGGGCGGAAGACCACCGCCGGGCAACGCAAGGAGGTGTTGGGCGCCATCGCCGAGGCGCGGCGCAACGGCGCCACGCCGGGGGCCGCGTGCGCGCGCCGGGATCAGCGTGCGCACCCACAAGCGCTGGACGGCCGCCGACGGCGGCGAGGATCGGCGCAAGGAGGGCGCCGCCAAGCGCGTGCGGGCGTCGCGCCTCAGCGACGCGGAACGCGCCAGGGCGAAGTCGGTGCTCGCCGAGCCCCGGTTCGCCGACAAGACGGCGGCGCACATCGTCGCGGCGCTGGCCGACGAGGGGGACTACGTGTGCAGTGCGGTCACGCTGACGCGTATCCGCCGCGAGCTGCGCGCCGCCGCGCCGGGGCCGGACGCGGCCAAGCGGGAGCCGGACGCGGCCAAGCCGCAACGGGCGCGGCCGCCGGCGCCGCGGCTGTGCGCGCGCGCCCCCAATGAGGTGTGGGTGTGGGACATCACCCTGTTGCCGACAACGGTCAAGGGGCGCTTCTTCCCGGCGTTCGTGGCGATGGGCCTGTACAGCCGCATGATCGTCGCATCGGCGGTGCACGACACCCAGGACGCCGAGCACGCCGTGGCGCTGTTCACGCGCGCGTTCGAGGAGCACCAGATCGCGCCGGGGACCCTCACCGTGCACTCCGACAACGGGTCGGCGATGCGGGCGGAGCCCACATACGCCTGCCTGCGGGGCAACAAGGCCGGCATCTCGCACATCCGCCCCGGGGGGAGCAACGACAACGCCCAGGCGGAGAGCCTGTTCCGCACGATGAAGCAAAACCGGCTCTTTCCGGTTTGGCCCTTCGGCAACGGGCAAGCGGCGGCCGCGTGGCTCGGGACCGTCGTCGAGTGGTACAACAACGAGCACCGCCACAGCGCGTTGCACCACGTCACCCCGTCGCAGCGCCACCGCGGAGAGGACGCCGATATCCTGCGTCGGCGTTGCGGCGTCATCGGCAAGGCGCGCGAGGCGCACCCGGAGCGCTGGCTCAACGGCCGGGTCTTCACCCCCGAGCCTGCCCGCGAGGTCTGGATCAACCCGCTTGCGGGCACCGAGCCGTGCGTGACCGGCGAGACCGCCCTCCCCGTCGCCACGCTCCCGGCAACCGGCCCGGCACCCGGCTAACCGGGGCGCCGGGGCATCCGCGAGCCTCGCGCGACCGCGACATCCGAACGCTGAAACGTGCGCCAACGGTGGTGCGACCAACGAACGACCCCGCGACCCCCGGGGGAAGAGACACCAGCGCTCAGGCCAAACCCGCCACACGCGTCCCCAGACCGCCGAGGGGATGCCCGGCAATGTGGCAATGCGCCCGACGGGCGCATTGGTTGAGGACCCCCCCCCCCCCCCCCCGGAGGTGTGTTTTTTTTATCAC
>CAZZIL010000419.1:0-1902 GCA_964654265.1 uncultured Gammaproteobacteria bacterium
ATCGGGTAGCATTCCGGCATGGGCCAGGAACGTCAAAGCCCGTTCACGCCCGACTGGGGGAAAGTCCCCCTGCACCGGGCGGGACACGAGGAGGCGACGCGGGATCTGTTCGAGCGGGTGGACAGCATCTGCGCCCGGGAGGCGGGCGACGGGGTGGTCCTGTACGGTCCTCGCGGCACCGGCAAGACCGTGCTGTTGGATGAGGTCGGGGCGCGGGCAGTCGACCAAGGCGCCTGGGTTCGCTGGCTGGTTCCGGGTGACTGGGAGGACACCGTGGACGATTTCGTGAGGGGATTGCCGACCGGCCTCACGAGCGACCCCGGACTGAAGGCAAAGATCGAGATGAATCTCGGCTTTCTCAATGTGGGTGTCGAGCACCGCCGGGAACCCCCCTATCAGCTGGTCGCGCAGGCACTGCGTGTGCTGTCGGAGGCAAAGCCGGTCTTGTTGGTGGCCGACGATGCGCACGAGATGCCGCCCAAGATCGCGAAGGCGCTTCTGGGCGCCGTGCAAAGGTGCATCATCGGCAGGCTTCCGGTCCTGCTTGTGCTTGCCGGCGCCCCGCGGCTTGACGTGAACCTCGGCCTTGCCGGCGCCAGCTACCGGGAGTGCACGCACCCACTGAGGATTGGGCGGCTGGAATCTCGGGACGCCATCCGGGGCGCACTGTCGATCCCCGCGGAGATGTCGGGTCTGCCGTTCGCCGAGGAGGCCTTGGGGCTGGTGGCGGCGGAGAGCCATGGCCATCCGTTTTTCATCCAGCTGCTGGGCGACCGGGCGTGGAGGGCCGCCATTGCGCGCGACCGGGACGCGACCCGCATCGGGCTGGAGGACGCCCAAGTTGGCGTGGACATGGCGGCCGGCCGTCGGGACGCGTTCTACGGGAAACGGTTGCTGGAGGTCACCAAGCGGAAGGTAACGTCCGAGGCGCTGGCGGTCGCGAAAGCGTTCACCGTCCGCGACGGCGCACGCGTGCTGTCAAGGAAGGAGTTGGGGGCGGCGCTGAGACCGGCCCTTGCCGAGGGACGGTCCGTGGACGACGCCATCCGGGAACTGTTTGCCCTGGGCCTCGTCTGGCAGACAGAGAACCACTCGCTCTGGGAGCAGGCCATCCCGTCGCTTTGCGACTACATTGCGGAGCATGCGGTGATCGACTGACCTCCGGGGGGCGACCCTTCGGTTTGCTCGCTGTCGCCCTCGGACCGCTCTGCTCCCACCCCGGCTCCGACGCGTCCTGCGCCCAACGCGTCACCGAGGGTGCCGTGTTCGCTGTCATGTGGTGGCCTGTTGGTAATGCCCGCCCTGGGCATCCGGGCCATGCCCACGGCTGGGTGTGTGAGGATGTCGCCGGAGGTCTCACGGAAGGTGGCGGTCGTCCGGTGCGGCGGGTCTGTCGGATGTCCCCACAAGGATGGCGCGGGAGCAATCGGGTAGTATTCCTCCCATGGACAAGATGCGAAAAAACCCGTTCAAGCCCGGCGCGGGGAAAACCCCGCCGGTCCGGGCGGGGCGCGAGGAGGCGGTGTGCGAGCTGACCAGACGGTTGGAGCGGCTTGCCGACAAGGAGTCCGGCGGGATGGTTGTCCTGTACGGTCCGCATGGCATGGGCAAGGCCTCGCTCCTGCGGGAGTTCAAGGCGCAGGCGACTCGCCAGGATGCTTGGGTTCGTCGGCTGACCCCGATCGACTGGAAGGGCACTGCCGGCGGCTTCGCCAGGAGCTTGCCGGTTGGCATCGCCACCAAGTCCAACGGCAAGGTGAACATCAAGGTGAATCTGGGATCGGTCGAGGCAGACGCCGGTCACAGCCCGGGGCCGGGGGAGCACCAACTGATCGAGCAGGTGTTGTGCCAGCTGGCGACCCAAAAGCCGTTTGTGTTGCTGGTTGACGAGGCGCACCGGCT
>CAZZIL010000420.1:0-2145 GCA_964654265.1 uncultured Gammaproteobacteria bacterium
GTGCCAGGGTGTTCTCCCCCGGCGAGTCGCGGCTTCCCTTGGCCCTTGCGATACCGGACCCGCATGTCGAGCGCTGGCTGTTGCTGGACGGCGGCGCGTTCTGCGTCGTGCTTGGCAGGGGGTGTGACGCCCCTGACCGCAAGTGTGGCCGTGGCCGTCACAAGCGGCTGCTGGCGGATGCCGTCCGCGCCGCTGGCGCCGACCCTGATCTGGGCGGCCGCGAGTTTGCGGAAGAGATCGTGCAGGGCATGGATCCGGGGAGCGCGGCACGCGCCGACCGGTCGTTCGGGCGGCTTGTCTCGGACATGCGCTCGGCCCCGCGGAGGTCGGGGGTGGTCGCCGGGGACTGACAGCGCCGGGCTTGGCCATCCCGCGCGCCACTTCCCGTGACGCCGTTTGGGCTTCACGGCCGGTGTCGCGACAGGGAGGGCGGATGGACGAGTCCTGCGGGCGGGAGGACGGCGGCATGATTGTGATGCGCGACTCCCGCCTCGGCATCCTCGGGCTGGTCCCGTTCGACCGGGCGCCGGCGATGTCGTTCGACCTCGGCCAACCCGGCGGGGTGGACCACCCTTGGCCGACGTGCGGCCACGGGGAGGCCCCCGCGACTTGGCGCCCCCTCCCTTGGCAGGGCTGTGGGGCCTTGGCCCGGGCAAGAGGGGTAGAATTGGACCAGCATCTGGCGAGGCTGGGAATGCACAGACACAACAGGGCGTGGAGGGGCCTGCACCGGGCGCCCGGCTCCTGTGCCTGTTCCGCCGCGCAGCCTGCCGGGGACGGATGCCTCGGCCCTCCCGGGTTGCCTGGCAGGATCCCGGGACTGACGGGCGACCCGGGCCGCCGTTCGTTGCGGACGGGGCAACGCCCGGCCGGCTTTCGGTCCGTTCTCCGTGCACGACTTCCCCGACGGGGTCCGATTCGGTCGCGGATGCGCGGCCGGGCGTCTCTGGCCGGGTGTCTGCCATGAGCGGCGTGAGCCAGGCCGTCCTCCGTCTCTGGGACGGACTGGCAAGAAGGCTTGGGTTCGCGTCGGCGCCGGTGGCGCCCATGCCGGGTGTTGCGCGGGGCGGACCGGTGGGACCGGCGGGCGACACGCTCCCGGGGGATGCCGCGCCGCCGACAGTCCCGGCCGGCGCCGGCGCGCAAGCCGACGACTGGCTTCTGCTTGCGACAGGATGGGCGGGCGCGGGCGAACCGCGCGCTGTTCCGAAGGAGGACCCCTCGCGGGCGGGGACGCTCGGTGAGGCAGGATCAATCGTGGGCGCCACTCTCCCCAAGGACGGGGAGGGGACACGCCTTGGCGGGACGGGTCCCGCGGACACCGGCCCGCTTGGCCGCCAAGGAAGAGACTGGCGCGCGCACGCCCGTCTTTCCGGCGGCATGGCCTCCTGGGCGCCCGGTGACGATCGGTGGACTCTCGCCGGCATCGCGGATCCGTTCTGGCGGGCCGGGGACGCGCCCGCCCCGCATGGGACCCGACCCCCAAATTACCGGATGCCGAGGGCAGGTCGTCAGTCGGCCGGCGGACCCCGGCCAATCGGGCAGGGGACCGGTGTCCCCGGCGCGCCTCGGCACGACCTCCTGTCCTTTCCCACCCGCGAGGCGGCGGTGGGCGGGAAGTCCGCGCCGGCGGCGGGCGACATCTCCGGACAGGCCGGCGAGGGTGACACCCAGGCGGCGGAGTTGGCCGCCGCGGCTCCTGGTGCCAGGAGTCCGTTCCGTCTGGTCATCCACTTCGTCGGGATGGCCGGCCGTCTTCTCGAGCGGATTCGCGGCGGCGACGGGCGCGACTTCCTGCACGGCAGGCCGAAGGCCGACGACCACTTCGACGCGGATGCCGGCGGCGACGACATCCTCTTCGGGATGTCGGGCGACGACGTCTACTGGCTGGGCCCCGGCACCGGGAGGGACACGATCGTCGAGGTCGCCGGCGACACCGGGAACGTGATCCGGCTCGAGAAGGATCTTTCGACGTACGGCGTGCGGCTGACGGCCGACGAGAGACACCTGCACGTGGCGCTGGTGGACGACAAGGGCGAGGAGACGGACCGCTACACGGTGGTGGACCATTTCGGGAGGGGGGCCGGGATCGCGCGCGTGGAGTCGCCGGACGGGAAGGCGCTGTTCGACCGCGCCGACTTCAAC
>CAZZIL010000421.1:0-6119 GCA_964654265.1 uncultured Gammaproteobacteria bacterium
GTTACGATGCACGCCGATTGACGCCGATTGACGCCGACAACCGGCGGTGGCTTCGGGAGCAGGAGGTCGTGAGTTCAAATCTCGCTACCCCGACCACGTGAGCGCCGCAAGAGGGCCGCCGCGGCACCACCATCGACTCGCGCCCCAATCCCGGCTTCGGTGCAGAGCCCACCGATGCGACCACCAAGTCGAGGGCGCTCCTGTTTCGCGGTCGACCGACCAGTCGGCCGGGGAAGAGGGGGCGGCGGGGTCCAGCAACGGTAGATCCCCGCGGCACAGCCAGAGCCCCCAAAAACAAAGGCCGCACAAGGCGGCCTTTGAGGCGACAGCACGCTGCCAACCAGTATGGGGGGAGTATACCCGATACCTTCCCCGGAGTCAACCACCGCCTCCCCTCGCACGCGAAACGTCCTCCCGCATCCGTCCCGGTTCGCCTGACACCCATCGCTTCCGCGCGCTGTGCCATCGACGCGACAAGACAGGAGGGCCTCGCGGCGCGACAAGGTGCGCTTTCAGCCCGGCCGGCAGTCAATCGACGGGGGAGGTGTCAACCTGCTGGCAACAGCGGCGCCCCCGGCTGGCTGTCAACGGACGCCGGTCGCATCGTCGACATCGTGCCCGCACTTGCCGACGCGCTCAGGTGGCTCGCCCGGTCCGCGAAGAGACGTGTCAGGATGATTGTGTCGCTGGCGGCAGAGACACCACGCTGGAGAAGGCGCGAACCCGTCTCGTCCGGCAGAGCCGCCGGATGAGGAGGGGGCTGGCGGGACACGACACCGGCGGCCCCCGCGTAGCCAAAGCCCCGAAATAGCAAAGGCCGCACAAGGCGGCCTTTGAGGCGGCAGCACGCTGCGCGCCAGTAGTGAGGGGAGTATACTTGACACCCGCTTTGGAGTCAACCACCGCCTCGCCTCGTGCGCGAAACGCTCTCCCGCATCCGTCCCTGTTCGCCCGACTCCCGTCGCTTCCGCGCGCTGAGCAACCGGCGCAGCAAGACAGACGGGATCTCGGACGGCGCGACAAGGCGCGCTTTCAGCCCGACCGGCAGTCAATCGATGGGAGGGCTTGGTCAACCTGCTGGCGACGAGGCGACCCCGGCTGACTGTCGGCGGACATCGGCCGCATCGTTGACATCGTGCCCGTGCTTGCCGACACGCTCAGGTGACACCCCCGGTCCGCGAAGAAACGCGCCAGGATGGCCGTGTCGCCGGAGGCAGAGACAACGCGCTGGAGAAGGAGCAAGCCCGTCTCGTCCGGAAGGCCTGCCGGAGGAAGAGGGATCTGGCGGAGCACGACAACGACAGCCCCCCACGGCCAGCCCCAAAAGCAAAGGCCGCTCAAGGCGGCCTTTGAGGCGGCAGCACGCTGCGCACCGGTTGTGGAGAAGTATAGTCGTGGCGTGGTCCAGGGTTTTTGGCAGGACATGCCGGTTGGGGGGAGCAGGCGGATTGTAGCATCCCTGAGTTGCGGGGGCCTCCCGGGTGACGCATTGCTCGCCTTTCGGGAGTAAGCGCTTCGCGGGAGTGAACGGGGGGCATTCGCCCCCCGGTATGTCGCATCCTTACGGCCTTACGGCCGCCTTGCGGTGCCCGGCGCGCACGCCGGCCGCCGCGGACAGGATGCTCAACGCTAACGAGTGGCCGCGTGGCGGCCAAGGCTTGGAAAGGGTGAAGGGTCAGACCTGTCGGTTGGCGGCGTCTCTCTGGGGCGGTCGGGTCGCGGGAGGTTGGGCGGTGCGGCCAGCTGGGCGCGCCTGTTGGCGCGCAGCCTTGCTCCGGCCAGATGGTCTGGCGGACGGGTCACCACGGGTGGCACTGCGCGGGGGTGCGCCAGCCGAGTGCCTGGTGTGGCCGCACGTGGTGGTAGACCCGGAGGAACGCACGGGCGACCTTCTCGAGGGTGGCCACATCGGCCGGCGGCTCATCAAGGCGGTTGAGACACTCGCGACGGAAGGTTCCGTTGAAGGATTCGATGATGGCGTTGAGCTTGGGGGATCGCGGCGGGAGGACGTGGAGGGCGATGCCGCGCTCGGCACAGGCGTCCTCGAACTCGGCTTGGAACTCGGCCCCGCCATCGACCTGGATGGCCGCCGGCGTCCCGTCCCGGCAGACCTCGTCGAGCAGCCCGGTGGCGGCGGCCGCAGTGGCGCGCTCGGCGACCGTCATCCACACCCGCCTGGTCAGGACGTCAATCGCGAAGATCACGGCGAGGCACCTGTTCTTGCTGACGCGGACGAACAGGGTGTCGGCCTGCAGGAGATCCATGGGCTTGCGGGGCTCGGCAGGCTTTGCCCGCCGCGCCCACGGACGCTTGCGCGGCTTGGCCCGGGGGGCGTTGCGCTTGCCGGCGCGGATGGGATCGACCTCGCGGTCGCGCAACAGCCGGGCGAGCACGCGGCCGATGGTGGTCGCCGACACGTCGGTGCCGCGCTGGCGCAGGAACGCGGCGATCTTGTTCTTGCCCCAGGCATGCTCGTCGCGCAACTCGGCGACCTGCCGGACCAGGACGTCGGTGTGCTTGACCGGCTTGCGCGCCTTCCGTGGCCCCCGCTTCCGGGCAACCAGGTTGGCGGCATTGCCGTTGAGGGCGCGGATCCAGCGCTGGATGGTGCGGTAGGGGACGCCGACCACGTTGGCCGCCGTCGGCGCCTTCAGCCCCTGCGCCCGCGCCTCCCCGTAGCGCCGCAACACGCCCAAGCGATGCTCGACCTCCGGGTGCTGCTCAGTGAGCTTCTCGACCCGGACCTGCTTGGTGAGATGGTAGACTGTCTGCGCAAGGTTGGAAGACGGCTTTCCGAGGCGGTTGACAACCTGCATGAGGGGCTCCTTCTTTGGTCGGATTGGGCCCCTCTATTTTGCCGCCTGCCTTGCCACAATTTTCTGCTCCATGCCAGTCGATGCCCTTTGGGGAGTCAACCCCTGCGAGCGAAATTTTTTAGGCCGCCAGATCGAACGGCTTCCGACCTTTCTCCACACTGTCGATGCTCCCGACCAGCTCGTGCGCACGCGGATGACCTGCCTCCTAGGCGGCGCGACAAGACGCGCCTTCAGCCTAGCCGGCAGCCAATCGACGGAGGGCTTGATCAACCTGCTGGCGAAGAGGCGACCTCGACTGGTTGTCCGGCGGACATCGGCCGCATCGCCGACATCGTGCCCGCGCTTGCCGACACGCTCAGGTGGCACGCACGGTCCACGAAGAGACGTGCCAAGACGATCGTGTCGCTGGCGGCAAAGGCACCGCGCTGGAGAGGAGCAGGCCCGCCTCGTCCGGAAGACCCGCGCCGGGTGAGGGGGAGCTGGCGGGACACGACAACGACAGGCCCCCGGCGCCGCCAGAGCCCCGAAAAGGCAAAGGCCGCACAAGGCGGCCTTTGGGGCGACAGCACGCTGCCAACCAGTTGGGCGGAAGTATACCTGACACCTTCTTTGGAGTCAACCGCCGCCTCCCCTCGTGTGCGAAACGTCCTCCCGCAAGGGTGACCAAGCGATTCAACGGGCCACCTGATCCTCCGCGGGCCAGCCAGCCCCCGGGCGATCTGCGCGCCCCTTTCCTCCCCACGGAAGAGGCGCCAGTCACCTCCTCCGGGATCGCCCCGGCTTCTTCGCAGACCCATCAACGAAGGCGGGGGCGATGACGCGGGGATGCTCGGCCTCGCGCGAATGACCGAGCGCGACCGCCCGTGCCGGGAACGCGACGACAACAGCCTGTCCAAGGAGATCGCCGAGCTGACGCAAAGGCGCGAGCAGCAGGCGACCGAACGCAACCAGCTGGTGGAGGCCCTCGACCAGTGAGAACACCCGACCCACCCGGGACGCAGAGCATCGACCATCCGGACGCGGACCACGGGTTTGTCGGGATGGGCCGGCTGGCTCGGAAGATCGGTCATTGGGCGGCGGCGCGCGACCGTCAGGCGCGCGCCCTTTCCTGCCGGGCGAGCGGATCCCGCCGCTGGGCGATGAGTGCGGCGCGCTCGACCGGCCGCAGGCCTGGTGACAGCCGGGCGTCCCGGCGCGGGAGCAGGAGTGGCGCGTCAAGATGACGCCACCGGCCAAGACCGTCACGCACGCGTGCGGAACAGTGGCGCCGGAGCAGGTCCCGGGCGGCCCGGCCCAAAGGCTCACAGTCCTTGGCATCAGCAAGGCGTCGCTCTCGACCGACTCGTTCATCTCGGCGGCGTCCTTCCAAGAGACAACCCGCGTGCTCACTGAGGCGGCGATCTCCGGGCAGGTCGACCACCTGCGCGGCCTCAAGTAAGAACGTGACCATCGGCCGGCTGATCCCGGCGGGGACTGCCCCAGAAGCTCCTGCACCGGCAGGGTGCGCGGGCGAGGCCGAGACCGCCCACGCGGGAGGTTGACCGCGGCGTCCCGGGAATCAGAGTCAGCCGCCTGTCTCCAGTTCTCACAAGCCATGGTGGAGACATCCCTTCGCGATCGAAACAGGCGCACACCCGGACGCGTTTCACTCCGTGGCGTGTCGTTTTCCCGCTCCCCGGCTCGCAGGGAGGCACAAGAGCCGGGGGACTCTCGCGTCCCGCGGCACATCCTTGGGTCCCCACAGAGTGACGTCCGGCCCCGAGCATCGTGGCCTTGGCAGCGGGGCCCACGATCCTCCGCGGCAACTGCCAAGGCACAGGGGAACAGAACTTCCGGCCAGGAATCAAAATGCGCGTGGGCTCATCGGGCGGGCGCGGATCGACCAATTCCTGAAACCTCGGAAATGAAGTCCCGCACGCTAAGCAACCTAGCTCTGATGTCCGGATGATACTTTTTCATGAGGGGTTTCGGGACAACCAGCTTGACGTTTGCCTTGACCATCTCTTGAAATTGGCCGGCCGATATTCCCTCTTGCAGGGTCAGCAGATGCTTGCACTGAACCCGATCCGCCTCAGCAAGAATCTGTCGCCACCTATCCCTGCACGTGGTCTTGACGGCAAGCATGCGCAGTGAATCCGCAGGGAAGCTCCTGTCCTTGTAGGCCGCCTCGCTCGGAAACAAAAAATCAGGTTGCTTGCCGTCCTCCGATTCCGGTTGGAATGCGAAATTCTTTTGGCTCTCTAGTCCCTCCTCCACAAACAGTGCGTGCGTCTGCAACTCCAAAGACAGACCCGACCGGGCCTTTCGTCGCTGGAGAATGGACTGCGCCTTGCCTACGAACTCCGGAAGGCTATGAAACCCGCGCTTGATTTGCGGCAACTCTATCGCACTCTCCACACTAAGGAACAGCTCGAACTCTGCTTCGCGTCTTTCAACCAACCGCAAATCGGGGTCTGGAAGGGCGCTTATCGGGCAAAGCTCCTGTGTTTTGGTGACAATGTCCGCGGGGGGCGGGTACTCCTTCCGCCAACATGCCGGGAGATCTTCCACACCCAAGCTTGCCGAGGTCTTCTTTTTCCGGACCCCGCTGTGCATCGTGGGATAGTAGGCGTGGAGTGCCCGCCACATGATGACCTTCGCGGGGTCCACCGGACCCATCCTATCCTCAAAGTGGTCCTCCTCATCGGCGGACCGGCACACCCACACCCGGCACGAGGTCCGGTCACCTTCCTGCAAAAACACGAACACTGCGATCGCCCCCGTGTTGTCCGGATCAAGTAGCGCGGACGATGACCCCCCCAAGTTGGTGATCCGCACTTCGTTGCGGGTGCCGTCACGTAGTTTGTTGTTGTACCAGATCGCCTTGGCCAAGGTGTGACCGCCATGGGAATCGACATGGAGGTCGAACTCCACGCGCGGGTTCGGGGTGTGCGGCCGGTCCAGATCGGGAAAGAGATCGAACAGGACCGGTTTCGGGAGGTATGGACCTGCTTGGTGCGAACCGTTGGCCAGGGTGTCGTTCCCGGACAGGCGCTTGACGTAGAGGTTCCCGCTGACTTGGGAATAAACGTCAAGCCACCTCACGAAATCGAATGCCGAGGGTGCCATCAAACCAGCGCCTCTTGAAAAGGCGCCCCAACGCCCATCACCTCTTCCGCGCCTGCATCGCAGACACCATCTGCTCGGCGATCGCGGTGACGACCGGAACCACCACGGCATTGCCGAACTGTCGGTACGCCTGGGCGTCCGACACGGGGATGACGAAGGACCGCTCGCGACCGGGACTGTCAAAGCCCATCAGCC
>CAZZIL010000422.1:0-2218 GCA_964654265.1 uncultured Gammaproteobacteria bacterium
CCGGCCCAGGAACTTGCGGCCGAGGTGGTGGAGGGAACGCGCCGTCGACAGCCGCCGTGCCCCGGCGGTGTGCGTCGCGTAGCGGGTGAACGCGTTGTACAGGCCCCACGCCGTGCCGGCGACGACCGCCTCGCGGACCCCCGGCGTCTCCGCCATCCGCTTGCGCTCCTCCTCGACCTCCGCATCGTACGCCTCGACAATCTGGTCGACCGCGACCCCGGGGACGAAGCGCATCGCGGTCTGCAGCGCGAGCTCGCTGACGGCCCGGTGGACCGCGTCCCTCGTCTCCAGCGGCACCGGGGTGTTGACCAGCGTCTCGACCTGCCGCTCGAGGTCTCTTGTCATCCCGCCGGCGCCGGCCCAGCTCAGCCGCAACGCCTGGCTCACGAGATCGTCGATCTCGCGCTGCAGCTCCGCCGGCAGCTCCGCCGGGGGCAGCCCGGGGTAGGTCTCTCGGCCGAGGTGGACGCGCCGCTGGATCGACACGAACTTGCCCTTCTCGGTCACGGTCATCCCGTTCGTGCACACCAGGCGGACCATGACAATCTCGATCTCCAGCGGGGGAGTCTTGTCGACCTCCGAGTTGTAGATGTGCATCCCGGTCGCGAAGCGCTCGCCGAGCCGCTCCAGCGACACCGACTCGGCCGCGCACACGTTGAGCAGCATCGCGTCCGGCGTCAGCCGGGGAAAGACCTCGTCGACATCGAGGCGCGGACCCTCCAGCTCCCGCAGGGTGCGGTGGATCCCCGGCACAAGGTAGACGGAATCCAGCCGGACGTAGTCGTCGGGCAGGATGGCACGCACCCGCATCGTCCCCCTGCGCCCCCCGTCCAGCCGGCGCATCCGGAGCAACCGGGTGTTGCCCCTCCACCTGTGGGAGATCTGGTGGTTGACGAACATCTCCAGCAGGGGCGGGTTGTCGAGCATCGTCGCGAACGTCGCCTGTGACGGCCCGAGGGACTCCGCCAGGTCCGCCCAGGCGTCCCTGTCCAGGAAGACATCGCGGTCTCCGTCGACGGAAAGGTATGGGACCGGGTCGCCAAGCGCCGGGTCGCGGGGCGTCCCGCCAGCTTCGGGCCCCGGCGAGGGACGGTCGTGGAAGACGGGGTCCGGCCCAAGGTCTTGGGGGTTGCGCCGCTGGCCGATCGGCACGGCCATCACCGGCGTCAGTCGGTGCGGCTCCAAGTTGACCCCGTGCTTTTGCTCAAGTTCCTGCCGCTGGCCGATCCTGAACCGGAGGTTGCCCTTGGTCACATAGGTGTCGTCCAGCCGGTCGCGCTCGCTACGCAACTGGTCGAGGATTTCTCCCCACGCATTGGGCAGTTCGTTGCCGAGCCGGGGGTCGTTCGCTTGTCGCATTGCGGTCATCTCCTTCCGTCCCTGTCGCTGGGGGTCAGCGTGCGAGAGTCGGTAACATGTCGTGGGCCATTAGTATACACCAAAAAGACGTTGTATGTTTGTCTGCATCAGGCAAGCCTATCACATGGGGGATCGGACATCGTGCCGTAACGGGCGAACTTCGCGCAAAATCTCCCATCTCCGCCGTATGTCGCTGTGTGGTGGAGGGCACGGGGAGGTGCCCCCTGTCGAGTCGCCCCGCCAAGGCACGGAAACACCCCCGGACGGGAGAGCGTTCCGATGTGGGATGGGAGTCAGTGACGGGGACTCGCACGGAGGATCGCCCGCAGGCGATCCCGTTTCTCACCGGTCCCCTGGCGGGGACCGGACTGGGCGGTTGGCCACCACCCTGCCCTCCCACCAAGAGGGGGCGTGCGCAGGAACTGCCCGAACAGCCGGCTGGCGGCGTCCCGGCGGGAGCTCACCTGACCGTTGTGGAGGCGGTGGCGGCCCGCCCGTGGTTGTCCTCCCAACGCAGGTCGATCACGTCACCCTCCTCCCCGTCGAACCGGAACTCGAGATAGGGGTCGGCCGACACCCCCACGCCGAGCGTCGCCCCGAACACCTTCCTCCCGCGCACCTGCGCCTCGATCGTCCGGATGTGGTCCGCCGGGATCGCCTGTCCATCGTCGTCCTTGCGCAACCCGCTCTCCATCGGATGGCGGAACAGCATGCGGACCTCGACCCGTCCCTTTCGGTGCCGTGCCCGGATCTTGACCGACCCCGCCACGGTCAGTCCGGGAACCCGGGCACGCGGGCCCGCACCTTCTGGCTCACGCCGTGGAGCGTGCCGTTGCGCTTCTTGACGAGCGCGACCACC
>CAZZIL010000423.1:0-6097 GCA_964654265.1 uncultured Gammaproteobacteria bacterium
GAGTCCTGGCCGAGCTCGTGCAACGGCGCGACCACCGGCAGACGCCCGACAAACTCCGGGATCAGCCCGAAGGCGATCAGGTCCTCGGCCTCGACCTCGCACAGCAGGTCGTAGGCGCGGCGCGACTTGCCGCGGCCGCTCAGCGGCGCGGAGAACCCCATCCCCGACTGGCTCAGTCGGCGGCCGATGATGTCGGGCAGCGCCTCGAACGCCCCGCCGCAGATGAAGAGGATCTGGGTGGTGTCGACCGTGATGTACTCCTGGTGCGGGTGCTTGCGCCCGCCCTGAGGGGGGACCGACGCCTGGGTGCCCTCGATGAGCTTGAGCAACGCCTGTTGCACGCCCTCGCCGGAGACGTCGCGGGTGATCGACGGGTTGTCGCCCCGGCACGCGATCTTGTCGATCTCGTCGATGTAGACGATCCCGCGCTGCGCCTGCTCGGTGTTGTAGTTGGTGCACTGCAGCAGCTTCTGGATGATGTTCTCGACATCCTCGCCGACGTAGCCGGCCTCGGTCAGCGTGGTCGCGTCGGCGATCACGAACGGGACATCGAGCAGCTTCGCCATCGTCTGGGCGAGCAGCGTCTTGCCGCAGCCGGTCGGCCCGATCAGCAGGATGTTGGTCTTGCCGAGCTCGACGCCGCCGGCGGCCACGGCCGTGCCGCGCGGCTTGAGGCTGAGCAGCCGCTTGTAGTGGTTGTACACCGAGACCGCGAGCAGCTTCTTGGTGCGCTCCTGGTCGATGACGTAGCCGTCGAGCCGCTCTTTGAGGCTCTTCGGCGTCGGCAGCGAGCGCAGCGTCTCCATGCGCTCCTCGCCCGCCTTGTCGTTGAGGATGTTCTGGCAGATGCCCAGGCACCCGTCGCAGATGAACGTGCCGCCGCCGCCCACCATGTTCCGGGTCTCGCTGCGGTCCTTGCCGCAGAACGAGCACACCATGCTCTCGCGGGACTTCGGCTTGTCACTCATCGGGACCGTCCGCCGGGCGGGGTATCGACGCGCGCGAGCTGATGATCCGGTCCGCGAACCCGTAGCGCACCGCCTCGTCCGCGCCCATGAAGTGGTCGCGGTCGGTGTCGGCCGAGATCCGCTTGACCGACTTGCCGGTGTGCGCGGCGAGGATTCCGTTGAGCCGCTTGCGCAGCTCGAGGATCTCCCGGGCGTGGATCTCGATGTCGCTCGCCTGCCCCTGGAAGCCGCCGAGCGGCTGGTGGACCATCACCCGCGAGTTCGGGAGCAGGTAGCGCTTGCCCGGCGCGCCGGCCGCCAGGAGCACCGCGCCCATGCTCGCCGCCTGGCCGATGCAGATCGTGCTCACGTCCGGGCTGACGAACTGCATCGTGTCGTAGATCGCGAGCCCGGCGCTGACCGACCCGCCGGGCGAGTTGATGTACAGCGAGATGTCGCGCTCCGGGCTCTCCGACTCGAGGAAGATCAGCTGCGCGATCACCGTGTTCGCGCTGACGTCCGTGATCGGCCCGACGACGAAGACCACTCCCTCCTTGAGCAGGCGCGAGTAGATGTCGTAGGCGCGCTCGGTGCGCCCCTTCTGCTCGACCACGATCGGCACATAGTCGAGCGCGGCAGGCCCGCCGTCACTCCAGCGCATGGACCTGCTCCCGTATCTCCGCCCAGGACAGCATCTCGGGCGTCACCCGCGCCTCCGACTCCAGTCGGCGGAACACCGCCGTCTCGACGGCCAAGCCGTTCACCGAGGCCGCGAAACGCTTGTCCTGGTTGTAGCGCGCGACGATCTCGTCGGGCGTCCCGTGGCCGCCGCCCGCCACCAGGCGGTTGATCTGCTCGGCGACGGCCCGCTGGTCGTTCTTGAACCCGATCTTCGCCGCGAGCGCGCGCATGACCAGCCCGTGGCGCACCAGGCGGTCCGCGTCGCGCTTGACCTTGTCGAGGTCCCAGAGGAGGAACTCCCGCCCGGGGTAGTTGGATCCTTGGACCTTCCGCACCATCCGGTCGTACTGCTCCCGCATCTCCAGCCGCAGCAGCGACTCCGGGACGGGAAACCCGGGGGTGGCGTCCAGCAGGGCCCGCGTCCGGCGCATGGCCCACAGGGCGCCGGCCATCCCGCGCGCATGGGCACGCACCCGCTCGCGCATCGCCTCCCGCACCTGGTCGGGCGGCTGGTCCGGGTAGATCCCGGCGAAGACGGCGTCCAGGTCCGACACGTCCACCGCGGCGACCGACTCGATCTCGTACGCGACCTCCGCGGCCTTCCCGCGGAAGCGGTCGTCCGGGTGGTTCCCGGAGAACTCCAGCTCGAAGCTCCCGGAGTCGCCCGCGACCTTGCCGTTGAACGCCTCCAGGAACGGCTCGTCCCGGTCGGCCAGCATCAGGAACGGCAGCGCCACGCCCTTGGTGTGCCAGATCTCCGTGTCGCCGACGGTCAGCCGGAACTTCAGGTTCACCTTGTCGCCGGGCCGGACGCCGCGGTCGACCGGGACGGCCTTCCCCTCAACGGCGGCGAACCGGGTGAGACCCCACCGGTAGTCCTCCTCCGTCGGCTCGGCCTCCGGCCGCCGCAGCTCCAGCGCCGCCAGGTCCGGCGCCGTGACCTCCGGCGACTCGTCGAACTCGAAGCGCACGAGGAAGTGGTCGCCGTTCTCGCGGACGTCGACCTCCGGGGCCGCCGCGGGACGGGCGCTCTCCCGGTCGATGCACTCGCGGAACGACCGGCCCGCCTCGTCGACCACCACCTTCTGCATCGCCTCCTGGCCGAAGCGCTGCCGAAGGACGCTCATCGGGACCTTGCCGGGGCGGAACCCCTTGAGCTTGAGCCCCGAGCCCATCTCGCGCAGGCGCCTCTGGTACGGCCCGTCAACCCCGGCGCGCGGGATGTCGACCACCAGCCGGCGTCGCAGGTCGTCAACGCGCTCCAGCCTGGGGCCGGACAGCTCGGCCTGGGTCATCGGTACAACAGCATGTCAGTCGCTCGCTCTCCCCGCCATTATAGTAACAAACTGTCGGCGGCGGGCCCGCGCAGGCCCGCGCGCGGTCCTCCCGCGCCCCCGGCGCGGGGGGATGGTGCGAAAGGGGGGACTCGAACCCCCATGCCTTGCGGCGCCAGATCCTAAATCTGGTGCGTCTACCGGTTCCGCCACTTTCGCCCAAGTGCGCCCGCGCCCTCGTCAGGCGCGCAGCGCGATGTCGCCGATCTCCTCCTTGTAGATCTCCACGAACTTCGAGATGCCGTCGGACATGTACTTGTCGCGGCGGCGCGCGAGCAGCGCCTGCATGTCGGGGAACAGGTGCCCGACGTCCCGGCTGGCAAGGTCGGCGTCCGCCCCGGGGTCGTACGCCTTGCGGGCGATGACGCCGACGCCCAAGCCGAGGCGGACGTACGTCTTGATCACGTCGGAGTCGGACGCGCTCAGCACCACGTTGGGGACCAGGCCCGCGTCGCTGAACGCCCGGTCGAAGGCGCCGCGCCCGGTGAACCCGCGGACGTACGTGAGCAGCTTGGTGGTCGACAGGTCCTCCAGGGTGACCTTCCCGCGCTTCGCCGCCAGCGGGTGGTCGCGCGGCAGCACGGCGCAACGGTTCCAGCGGTAGGCCTGCTCGACGCACAGCTCCTGGGACTCCTCGCCGAGCAGCTCGGTGCACAGCCCAAGGTCGACGCGGTTGTTGAGCAGCATCTCGAGGATCACCCGCGGGTGCGCCTGGTAGATGTGGAGGAACACGTTCGGGTAGACCCGGCTGAACCGGCGGATGATCGGCGGCAGCACGTGGCGCGCCTGAAGGTGCGTGGTGCCGATCAGCAGGTCGCCCCGCAACACGTCGCGCGAGTGCTCGCTCGCGCGCTTGCGGATCCCCGCCTCCAGCGAGAGCATCTTGCGCGCCTCGCGCAACAGGTCCTGGCCGAACGGCGTCATCCGCGTCAGCCGCTTGCCGCGGCGGATGAAGATCCTCTGCCCCAGCTCGGCCTCGAGCCGCTGGATCTGCTTGCTCAGCGCCGACTGCGCCTGCCCCAGCTCCGCCGCCGCCTGCGAGACGTTCAGCCCGTGCTCGGAGATGCCCACCAGCATCCTCAGCTGGCGCAGCTGGATGAATTTCACGGCGTCCCCCGTTGTCGGCGCGGCCTCATGCCCTGGGCCATCCGGGGCCGGCCAGGCCGGCCCGGGGGTGGAACCCGACCGGGCGCGTCCCGTCTTCCCGTTGTCCGCCCCTTTTACACCAGGCGTGGCCGAGAATCAACTCGAAGGTGGCGGTGACCCTGCCGTCTGCGGCCGCGCCCTGCCCGCCGTAGCGCCCGAGGAAGCGGCGCCAGTCCCCCTTCCCCATCAGGGTGGGCCTCGCCCCGGCGGCGACGTTGGCGGCCCCGCTCGCGCGCAGGTCGCGCACGACGTCCAGCGGGTGCGCGTAGGTGAGGACCAGCTCCTCGCGCTCCATCACCGGGTCGACGAAGCCGCAGCGCCTGAGCGCGTCGCCGAGGTCGTGCATGTCGATGAAGTGGCCGGTGTGGGGGTGCCCGTCGATGCCGAGGAAGGCCGCGCGCACCTCCCTCAGGGTGTCCGGGCCGAAGGTGCTGAAGACGAGCAGCCCCTCGTCGACAAGCACCCGGTGCGCCTCCCGGAACATCCGCGGGTGGTCCACCAGGTGGAGGCACGCGCTCGACCAGCACACCCCGACGCAGCCGTCCGCGAACGGCAGGCTCTCCGCGTCGGCGACGGCGACGGCGACGCCGGTCCCCGGGACCCGCCGCGCCTCCCTGAGCATCGGGACGGAGATGTCGACCGCGAGCAGCTCCGCCCCGGGGAAGCGCCGGGCCAGGGCGTCGAACGCCGAGCCGGGGCCGCACCCGATGTCCAGCACCCGCTCCGGGGAGAGGCTCATGAACTCGGTGCACTCCATCAGGCGGCGGGCGAGCTCCGCCTCGACGCGCGCGTGCGCCGCGTATCCCGCCGCCGCCCGGTCGTAGCGGCGGCGCACCCGCCGCCGGTCAGGCAGCAGCCGCGCCGGATCCATCCGGGGACGCCGAAATGTCCGCGCAAGCGCGAACACCCGGGGTTTTTCGTTTAATATCGCGCACTATGCAGACGGTCCCGCCCGATTATAGTGACCGCCCGCGCCGGCGGGCGGCGCCCGCCCGGGGCGGGACCGCGGGCGTCACCCGTCCCCGACACACCTGAGGCCGCCATGGACAGTTTCCCGAGCACTTACCACCGCACCAAGATCATCGCGAGCATGGGCCCGTCGACCGAGGCGCCCGAGACCGTGTACAACCTCGCGAGCGCGGGGGTCGACACGTTCCGCATCAACATGAGCCACGGGACGCACAAGCAGCACACCGCGTTCGTCAAGCACGTGCGCGAGGCCGAGCGGATGGTGCGCCGGCCGCTCGGCATCATCATCGACCTGCAGGGGCGCAAGCTGCGGATCGGCAAGGTCAAGCGGGCCGGCCGGCAGATCGAGTCGGGGTCGAGGCTCACCCTGACCTACGGGGAGGACCAGAGCGACAGCAAGAACCTGTGGATCCCCCACGCGGAGATGTTCGTCGTGGCGGACGTCGGCACCAACCTCGTGCTCGGCGACAACGAGATCCGGCTCGCCGTGGTGGAGAAGGTCGGGAGCACCCTGACCGCGATCGCGCTCAACAGCGGGAGCCTGCGCGCCAACCAGGGGATCAGCATCCCCGGGATCCCGGTGCCGCTCGACCCGCTGACGCCGAAGGACGAGAAGGACCTGGAGTTCGCGATCCGCGCCGGGGCCGACTGGGCCGCGCTGTCGTACGTGCAGACCCCGGCGGAGGTGCTCGGGGTGCGCGCCCGCTGCGAGGGGCGCATCGGTGTGCTCGCGAAGATCGAGACGAGCCTGGCGGTCGAGAACCTGGGCGAGATCATCGACCTGTCCGACGCCATCATGGTCGCCCGCGGCGACCTCGGCGTCGAGGTCGGCACCCACGCCGTGCCGCCGCTGCAGCGGCGGATCATCCGCGAGAGCCGCCAGAAGGGAAAACCCGTCGTGGTCGCGACCCAAATGCTCGAGTCGATGACCGAGTCGAGCACGCCCACCCGGGCCGAGGCCTCCGACATCTACAACTCGCTGTTCGACGGGGCCGACGCCCTCATGCTCTCCGGCGAGAC
>CAZZIL010000424.1:0-1525 GCA_964654265.1 uncultured Gammaproteobacteria bacterium
ACCAATTCTCACCCGGCGCGAGCGCTCCCAGAAGCTGGCGTGGGCAAGGCGGAGGTTCGCCCGAAGCCGCGGCGTGCCAGCCAGCACAAGCAGAAGCGGATCCCCCTTCCTGACACACTCCTGCGCCGCATTCAGAAGGCAGTCCGCAATGTCGGGCGGCAACCGGTGCGCCTCGTCCACGAACAGCGCAACCGACTTGTCCTTCATCATCCGGCGCAGGATCTCCTCGGCCACCGGACTGACAAAGTCGGGGTCGTAGCCGATCTCCAGCTTGGCACAGATCAGCTTGACCGTTACCTTCGTCTTCACCCCGGACAGGTCGATGACGCCGGATGCCATGCGCCTGACAAAGGCGTCGATGCTGTTGCCCCAGTTGTTCGGGTTCAGCGAACGAATCTTAATGCCCCGCTGGGTTGCCTGTGTCTCGGTCTCCGTCATGAGGACGGTCTTGCCGGTGCCACGGGGCCCGTACAGAATGACCCCCCCAACGGGCCTCTTTTTCGCAATGAGCCTCAGCATCTCATTCAGCTCAGACTCCGCATCCCTGTGTCCCGCCCGGTGCGGGGGAGCTATCCCCCAGTTGGGCGTGAACGGATTTTCCCTCTCTTCGTCCATGGTCGCAATGATAACCGATTTTTCCCCGCCTGGCGCGGTTCAGGGTGTCTTGCGGGGCGTGCCGGTTGGGATGGGCACGCGGACCGCGGCACGATCACCCTGGCGGCGGCCTCGGCCGGTCGCCCACCCCGGTCGCGGTCCGGCGCGTCCCCGCTGCCACCGCGAAGCCCGCCGCGATCTGCCGCACGTGACGACCGCCGCTCACCTCCGCCACACACTCGCACCCGGAGTCGGAGGGCGCCGCGCACGTGGCGTGTCCCGGCAGTCACAACCTCGCCGAGGGTCAGCGTCCCGGCGTCCCCGTCGGCAACGATGGCATCCGCCGCCCCGGACGCCTCGGCAGGGATCGGCGGCGCGCCCACCACCGACACGCTCACCCAGGCGTTGTCCGGGAAAACACCCGCCCCCTGAACCGTCATCCGGGAGTCGCCCACCGCAAACCCCTCCACCGCCACGGTCGCGACCCCGTTGTCGAGCGCCACTTCGCAGGTGGCCGGCCCGGCGTTGGTCCCATCGCAGTCGGGGTCGGGGTGTCCCGGAAGGAAGAAGGTGTCCGGGATCACTTCCAGCGTGACCGACGCCGCCGGCGCGACGCCGGGTGGCGCGTGCGCCGTGATCGCGACATCCACGGCCTCGCCGCGCCGCACCGACACCGTCTGCGGGAAATACCACGTCACCTCGCCCCGCGGCGAGATCTGCACCGGGGTGCCATCGACGGTGATCGTGGCGGGCGCGGAGATGCTCACGCCGACGGTGTAGGTGTCGGCGGCCGGGGCGATCTCGCACGCGGGCGAGCAGGTGCCGAGCGACTCTGGCGCGTTGGCGCGGGTCACGTCCCACAGTTCTGTCGACGACTCGATGGCGACGGTCGGGCGCGTCTCGTCCTCGCCGAGCTCCCGTGAAAGGCTGA
>CAZZIL010000425.1:0-2145 GCA_964654265.1 uncultured Gammaproteobacteria bacterium
GCCCGGTGGAGGGCGAGCGCCCGGTAGAGGTCGACGGGATCATCGCCCCCGCCCAACGGACGCTGACGCAGCGCCGCTCGACGCCGACCGTGGCCGGGCGCGATGATCCCGTCGACCTCTACCGGGCGCTCGCCCTCCACCGGGCCGCCGCCACGCGGCTGAGGAGCCTCCGCGACCAGGGCCAGGTTCCCGCGGCCACCCGCTGCGGTCTGGGATACGAAGCCGTGTCGGCAGGCGCCGCGCGCGCCCTTCGTACCGCGCAAGACGGCACCGGCGACGTGATCGCGCCCAGCCCCGACAATCCGGGCGCTTTCTTCGTGTTCGGCGGGACCCCGCTCGAGTTCTTCCGCCAGCGTCTTGCGCGCGGCTCCGCGCCGGGCCGTGGCCGGGAGCCCGGCATGTGCCCCACAGACTTCGAGCGCGGGCTGGCGGGTCCGGCCGCGCTGCCCGGCACCATGGTGGAGGTGATGGCCGGCATCACCCTGGCCTTCCGCCTGCGCGGCCAGGACCGGGTCGGACTGGTGTTCTCGGGGGAAGACGAAACCTCCACCAGCGCATGGCACGAGGGGATCAACTTCGCCGCCGCGCAGCGCTGTCCCCTGATCGTGGTGGTTCAGGCCGGAACCGAGGCCTCGATTGGCGCCCACACACGGGTGCGCGATTTCGGGCAGAAGGCGGCCGGGTACGGGGTCGCGAGCGCGTCGGTGGACGGGGGCGACGTGCTCGCCGTCCATCAGGCGGTGCTGACAGCGGCCGAGCGGGCACGGTCGGGGAAAGGCACCACCCTGGTCGAAGCCCGGGGCTGTCCGGTCTCGCGACGCGTCCACCGCGCCGCCCGCACAGGTGAGGGACGTCACCCGGACGAGGACCCGCCCGACCCCGTCGCCCGGTTCCGGGCGCGGCTCACCAGGGAGCGCATCGCCCGTGCCTCGGACCTCGACAAAGTGGAGCGCGGCGCGCGGTCCGAAGTCAGGGCTGCGTGCGAACAGGCGCTGGGCGAGTCGTCTCCCGCTGAAGAACGCGCGATCGGGGGCGTCTATGACGGCGACCCGGGTGCTCCCCCCTGGTATCGCCTCGAGCCCCCGGAGCGCGGGCTCGCGCCGGCGTCCACGACGTGACCGGAATCCGGACCATGACCAGCAACTCGAGGCCGGGGCATCTCGGCAAGACCCTGCGCGGGGAGCCGGTGACGCTGCTCGAAGCCATCAGCGAAGCCCTCTTCGAGGAGATGGAGCGGGACTCCTCGGTTTTTCTGATGGGCGAGGATATCGGCGTCTACGGGGGCGCCTTCAAGGTCACGCGAGGCTTCCTCGACCATTTCGGCGCCGAACGGGTCATCGACACTCCGATCTCCGAGGCCGGCTTCACCGGGGCCGCCGCCGGCGCGGCCCACATGGGGCTTCGCCCGGTGGTGGAGATGCAGTTCATGGACTTCATCTCTCCCGCCTACGACGTCATCACCAACTACCTCGCCACGTCGCGGTACCGGGGCAGCGGGAGCGTGCCCGTGGTGGTGCGCGGCCCTGTCGGCGGGGGCAACCGGGGCGGCCCCTTCCACTCCCAGAACGTGGAGATGGCCTTCTTCCACACCCCCGGTCTCAAGATCGTCTATCCGAGCACCGCCTACGACGCCAAGGGCCTCATGAAGGCCGCCATCCGCGACGACGACCCGGTCATCTTCGAAGAGCACAAGAGCCTCTACCGGGCGCCCCATCTGCGGGAAGTGCTGCCGTCGGAGGACTACGTGGTGCCGCTGGGCAAGGCGCGGCGCGCGCGCGAGGGAGCGGACGCGACCATCGTCACCTATGGCGCGATGGTGCACGCCAGCCTGCAAGCGGCCGCGACGCTGGAGAAGGACGACGGGGTCGGGATCGAGGTCCTGGACCTGCGCACCCTGCTTCCCATGGACGACGCGGCGATCGCCGAGAGCGTGAAGAAGACCGGGCGGCTGCTCATCGTCCACGAGGACACCCGCACCGGCGGGATCGCGGGCGAGATCGCCATGCGCGTGAACGAGCAGGCGTTCGAGTGGCTGGACGCGCCGATTCTGCGCGTCACCGCGATCGATTCGCCGGTGCCCTACGCGGGCGGGCTGGAGGACTACTTTCTGCCCCGGGTGTCGGACATCGTCACCACGTGCCGCTA
>CAZZIL010000426.1:0-1832 GCA_964654265.1 uncultured Gammaproteobacteria bacterium
GCAGGATGGGCGCACGGTCGCACCAAGCGTTGTAGATGGCCATGCTTCCGTGCTGAAGGCCCACGATGTCGTGCAGACAGACGGCCATGGGCTTCCCCGCCGCCAGCCGGGGCGCCTGCGCGGCCAAGGCAAAAACCGCGATGTCCATGCATGCGGTCTTCCCGGATCCCGTGGGTAGCGCGATCGCCTGGGGCCAGCCTTGACCAGCTTCGGGCGAGGTCCCGTTCCCGTTCTCGGGTTGCCCCAACACCCGCTCGGCCAAGTCGCGTTGCCACGCGAATGGCGGCTTTCCCCACAGCTCCTCGAAGAACCCGGCGAAGTCCGCCGCGGTGAGGCTACTCGCCCGCATTGCCCTTCCCGCCGGACATGGGCCGGAACAGCCCGTAGCCGCGAAAGCGCCCGGCGCCGACCATGACCGGGCCGCGCACGGACCTGTCAAAGGTGATCACCGCGTGGCTGTGGTTTCGCTTGCTACCGTCCTTGCGCTCCAGCGGCGGGAACTCCCTCGCATGCGGCACGCCCTCCACCAACGAAACGGGGTGGAGTATCACCTCCCGCGGGCGCGGGAGCCCGACGTGCTCGCAGGCGTCCGCCACGCTCTTGGCGGACCGTGCCCACTTGTCCCGCCCGTCGTAATGCCGGTTCAGGACCACCGGGGTTACGCTCGCCCAGACACGGGACTCCCGCACCCACGTGTCCGTGACCAGACTCACCGGCGGCGACACCCGGGTCTCGATCTCAACCGCACAGTCAGGGAACCCGTCCCCGAACAGTCGGCGCTCCAAGGGCATCCCCGTGTCGGGGTTGAACAGGAAGGGCTCCAGGCAACGCCCGACCTCGCGCCCGTCCAGGTCGCGCGGGAAGGCCAAGGCCAGGCCCATGATCCTTCCGTCCGCGTGCTGGCTTCCGACAAACGGAAGGGGAAGAAAGGCGAGGTGCGGGCGGGTGCTTCGCGTTCCGTCGGGCTGATGGCCGCTGACCCATTCGGGGGGAGGCTGCTCCGGACAGGACGACATCAGCGCGTTGCGCAACGCCTGCGTGAGTCTCAAGGTCGCGCGGGAAGACACCCGCCTGCCCTTGATTGAGAGCACGGTCAGCCTCGGGTCGAAGACGGTGCCCGGTGCCTCGGTCTTCCCGACCTCGTCAGGCGGCGAGTAGCTCTCCCATCGGCTCGGCCTTGGGCGCTGGCTCACTGGCGCCCGTGACCCGAACCGTCGGTTGATCACCTCGCTCACCTCCTTCTTCGCCTTCCCCTTGAGACTGTCCCTCTTTGCCTGGAGATCGGCGTACTCCAGCACCTCGTCACGGTTGTGGGCGCGCTTCAGCGCCTCCAGCCGACCAGCCGCGGGAACCCGCAAGCGCACCATGCCGGCACCATCGGGGACCAGCGTGGGGGAGATGTCGCGCACTGTCTCCACCCACAGCTGGGTGAGGGAGGCCGAGTGCCCCACGTGTGTCACCTTTGCCGACAACCGATCCAGTCCTTCCCTGCGCTCTCCCAGCTCCTCGTCCGGCCACAGCAGGTACACCGTCGGATCGTGGGGAACGGCGACCGGAAAGCCACGGGGCTGGCGGGTGCGGAACTCTGGCACCAGGGTGAGACCCGCCTTCTTCAGCTTCTCGAGGTCGGTCGGCGGTGTCGCAACCTTGCGGGTGCGCACGTCGTTGACGGGGACGTAGCTGACAACCGACTCCCGCTCCGCCGCATCCGTGCAGGCAAGCGAGGGCGGGGGCAGCGACTCCAGCCAGCGCAACGTCTCGCCTTCCTCCTCGTCCTCGCCGGTCTCGAACCAAGCGGCAGCCAGGGCGGAGAACACCCGGTCGGGGTGGGG
>CAZZIL010000427.1:0-4477 GCA_964654265.1 uncultured Gammaproteobacteria bacterium
GCAACCGGCAGGCCCACATGGCCGCCGCCGATCACTGTGATGTCCATGCCTTGGCCGTCCTCGTCCCGCTGTTGCCAAGGCGGGGATTGTGTCCGTTGCCGGGAGGCAGGACCGTCCGGGGTGGCATCCGGCTTGCGGCAGGCCTTGCCTCAACCCACCCCTCGGTGACGACTCTGGTCGTGCGGAGCTGGCGACACCGACAATGTCAGCGTTGCCGACCGTCACCGGCCGGCCGGTCCACTCAAGACGTGACCCCACCCGACATTCCATCGCGACTGGCCACCGTCGCGCAGCCCGCGACAATCCCCTCCCGCGAGCGGCTGGCCGGCCGGTTGGCGGAGCCCCGCCGGCGGCGATCCCGCCGTCGATCGCGCCGTCTCTCCCCGATGATTTCCGCCGGATGGCGGCGACGACCCTTGGCGGCCACAACGCCCGGCACGGCACACACCGCGGCGCACGACCGCGACAGGCGCCGCCCGTTCTCACCCAAGCCGCACAGTGCCCGCGCGGCGGCGATGGCGCGCCGGATTGCGCAGGCGGAAGGCCGGTCGCGATTGGCGGGATCTGCAAGGAGATCCCCGGCGCGGCCGTCTCGGGCAGGAAACTCACCATCTTCCAACCACCCCCGAGAAGATCGGGAAGACGGCAGTCCCGCGGCAACGTCCCCGCCGGGAGAGTCGGGGACGGTCCTCCATGTCCTCCGGGGGAGGCGACGACCAGAATGCCGCGGGCCGGGGCCTTGGCGGCGCTGGCCGCCTGGGCGGCCCGTGCCGGTCCGGGGTGGCCCTGACGGTCCTCGGCCGGGGCTCGGCATCGTTCTCACCGACCTGCCACGAGGGGCGTCGATCCTGGCCGTGCAGGGATCTGCGAGGGTGCGTTCCAGCACGCCATCCCCTTGCGAAGATCGCCAGGGCGGTGTCGCCCGACCGATCCCGGGGACCGGCTCCCACACTCGCGACATCCCGCCGCGACCAGGGCCGTTGCGCCGCCCGGGACACTCCCTCCCGCCGCACAGTCGCGGGGCCAGCCGAGCGTGCCACCGGTCGCGGTGCGCCGTGTCGGCTGTGGCGCACCGGGTTGCGCCGGGGGCGGACCGAGTCGCGGCTGGCGAGGTCCGCCGGGAGATCTGCCCGCGCGATCGTCCCGGGCAGGAAACCCGCTGTATCCCGACCATCCGCGGAAGACCGGGAAGACGCCAGTCCCGCGGCTTCCGGGAGAAGGTGACGGCCAAGATGCCGCAGGCCGAGACCTTGGCGGGCGCCGGCGGCCGCTTGGGCGGCCTGTTCCGGCCCGTGATGGTGTTGAGGGTTCTCGGCCGGACTCGGCCCCGTCCTCCCCACATGCCCCGGCGGACCGAGTCGGCCCGCACAGCCATTCCCTTGAGAAGATCGCCATGGCGGTGTCGTCCGACTGAGCCCGGGAGCCGACTCCCACCCAAGCGCGCCCGGCCGGTGGCGACCAACGGTGTCAGTGTCACCACTCACCGACCGGGCGGCGCGGCATCGCTCCCATCCCGGCATTCCGCCGCGGCCGAAGACCGTCGCGCAGGCCGGGACAATCCTCTCCCCCGGCAAGTGGCCACCGACCGGCCGGCCAACCCGAAGACCAGGAGGACGACAGCTTGGCGGCGTCAGTCTTGGCGGGCTTGCCGCCCTTCGGCGGCGGTGCGGCCGCGCCAGCAAGACCTGGCGAGGACGACTTGGCAGTCCGCCAGGAACGCCCCGGCGGGCTTGGTCGTCTCGCGTGGTCCGGTCTCTTGCGAAGAGGAAGGCCGGCGACAGGGCGGCCGGGAGCACGGGCGGGGTTTCGCCTGAGCCACGCGTGCAGGCACGCGGCCGGTCGCGCGGACGAGACGCCTCGGCAGTCGGGCGGTGTTGGCGCGCCAAGCAGTCGTCTGGTGTCAGGGAGCTGGCGGCGGTGACCTCAGGTGCAAGCCGAGCGGCGGGACGCGGCGTTCACGCCGGTGGCATCGTCTGTCGGGCAGACGACGCAACGGCGCGCTCGCGGGCAAGCCATCGGGGCAAGGGACACGCGGCTCGGACGATCGAGGCATCGCACGAGCTCCGGGAGCTGGCGGCGACAGGGCGATCGGGCACGCGGTCGGTCGCGCGGATGAGGCGTCTCGGCAGTCGGGCGGTGTTGGCGCGCCGGGCGTTTGGCTCGCGCCGGGCGCCGGCGGCGGAGCGCGGCACTCACGCCGGGCGCATCGGTTGTCGGGCAGGCGACGCGACCGCGCGCTCGCGGGCAACAAGGACCGGGCAGGAGCACGGCTCGGAGGATCGATGCGGCGCACGAGTTCCGGGAGCTGGCGGGCGATCAGCGATGGGGCGGTCGGGAGCGCGGGCGGGGTGCATCGGCGTTGGGCGACATTGGCGCGCCAAGCGGCTGGCCGGCATCCGGGAGCTGGCGGCGGGGCCCAGGCGCACCACGCCAACCGCATCGTCTGGCGGGCAAACGACGCAACGGCACGCTCGTGGGCAACAAGGGCCGGGCGGTGGGTACACGGCTCGGGGGATCGCGACAGCACACGCGCCCCGGGAGCTGGCGGTTGGTCGGCGACGGGGAGGGATGAAGCGCGGTCGGTCGCGCGGACGAGGCGTCTCGGCAGTCGGGGGGGGTGGCGCGTCAGGCGGCTGGCTCGTGCCGGGAGCTGAGCAGCGGGACGTGGCGTTCGCGTCTGTCGCAGCGTCTGCCAGGCAGACAACGCGGCGGCGCGCTCGCGGGCAAGCCAAGGGCCGGGGCAAGAGTCGCGCGGCCCGGACGGCCGAGGCATCACACGAAATCAGGTGGCGGACGGCGGTCGATGGAGCGGTCGGGAGCGCAGCGGAGTTCGCCTGAGACACGCGCGCAGGCACGCGGTCGGTTGCTCGGACGAGACACCTCGGCAGTCGGGCGACAGTGGTGCGTCAGGCAGGCGACCCGGACGCGCCTGGCAGGGACGGCCAGCGCGATGGCGTTCGATCGCGACCGGGCGGTCGCGTGACGTTGCGCGTCGGCTGCGCCATCGCGCCGCGCACCAGGCCCTCGCGTCACCAGCACGCGCACAGCGCCTCGCTCACACGCATACACCGCGCCACACGCACGCCCCCTCGGCCCGGACCGCCAAGCCGGCAGGGGAGGGTGTCGGATTGGGAGGTGTGACAAAAAAGTCACAGTTCGCGGGGAATCGACGGGCCGGGGTCGCGAACGCTTCGCTTGACTTGGCGTGGGTCGGGTAGGTTGTGCAGGGCGGATCGGATGTCCCGGGAGCGGATGCAAAGCCAACCCCAATGGGGGATTGCACAGTCCCCAGTGCCCTACCCACGCCCCCTCGCTCAACAACCACATTGGGAGTCACATGCCCCTTCGCGGGCAATCCTCTCAACCTGCCAAGCCCCCCAAGCCGAGGGGTTTCGGCCGGGCGACCCGAGGGTTGCGTCGCGGGTTGACCTTTCCGATCAGAATCGGTAGGATTGCACGTGAACGGGCACTTGGTGATGATAGCCGCAGGACGAGAGCCATCAGCCGCAGCACCTTATCCGGTGGACCGGGGTGGGGGCGCGCGGCACGTCCGGGTGTGCGGCCCGCACGGTTGGGGGATGAGCGTGCTTGGCGCGGAGGGCACCAGTGGCACACCTGCCCCGGGAGAGACTCGTGCCGGGGACACCCACTCCACGAGAGCACGTGTTTCGCGCCCAGATCGTTTTCGGGGGTGCCGAGGGCACAGGCATGCACGTGATTGCCGCTCGTTCGGGGACCTCGGACCACAACGCGAAACCAACAGGGTACCGTGTGGTGGCGGGGGTGGACTGGCCGTTTCGCGGCAAGGCGCACCCGCCGGTCCCCCAGATCGACAGCTCCTCGCGGCTCGTGCGGGCGCGCCTGTCGGCGCCTCCCGCACGAGATTCCCGGGTCGGGCGCGCGCGCCAACCTGCGTCACGGAGGCAACGAGATGAACGCCATCGAGAGTCGCGGCTACCTTTCACAGCAAGACCTGGTCAGCAACTACCCGAGCTGTCTGGTTTGTGACGGGTGGACCACGCTCTACAGGAGGACGGCCGACGAATCGGCGCTCTTCGAGTCCTCATCGGCGCTGGTATCCCCCGACAAGGTGCCGGAGCTGATGAGGGACTGCCAGTGGGACCTGCAACCCGACCGTGGCATGCCGGAGTTCTCTTGGGAGAACGGCACCGCGAAGCCAACCTACCACAGGTACGGGAACAACGAGGGAATGCGCCCCATAATCATGCTCCGAAGGTTCTCGGGCTCACACCCCGAGTATCTCGAGTTGGCCGAGGACTTCCAACTCTACCATGACTTGGAGGAAGAGGACGATCCGGCAGAAGAACACCAAAGCACATTCTTCAAGACAGGGGACAAGGGCGGGCGAATTGAGGTCGCCCGTGTCACGCGGGACACGGTCCGTGTCAGGACATCGTTCCTCCACGAGTTCCTGAGGGCCACCAACCAGTGCCTGGCCCTCTATGTTGACTCAAAG
>CAZZIL010000428.1:0-8795 GCA_964654265.1 uncultured Gammaproteobacteria bacterium
CCCTACGCCGTTGCGAAAGCCCGAACCATCTTCCGCAACTTCGTCCACGCCAGCGCCAAGGTCGACCTGACCCCCGACCAAGTCGTGGTCCGCTTCGGGCGGCGGGCCCACAACCCGTACCTGCTCGACGCCGGGCTCACCGCCGAACACCCACCGATCCCTTGGCTTGGAGACCGCAGGCTACACCTCCAGTTCGGGTGAAACCTCACCCTCGGATCCCCCCATTGGGAATCCAGGCCAGTGCGGGTTCGACGCCGCCATCCGCCCCCGCCGTCCTTCGCGCGGGGGCAGAGTCCCCCGCCATGGGGACTTGGGCGGCTCACCGTGCGCATCATCGGCACCGACGGCGGCGCGCGGCGTGCGCCATTGCGCTGGCGGACGCGCTGGCGCTCCGGCGCGGGTGTCCGGCTCGAAGAACGAGTTGCGCGCGCGGGGCACTCCCTGGGTTCTCCCACCCGTGCGCGGACCGGTGTGAGCGCCGGGTCCCGGTGCCGCTGAGTGCGAGGGACCTGCGCGGCCAAGCGGTGGTCGTCGAGTTCCGGGTGTTCGGTTGCGTCAGCTGCCAGCGGTCGATCCTGTTGGTCGCGCCTGTCGCGGAGAAGTTCGCCGGACGCTCGTTCACGGTGGTCGGCATCCGCACCCCGAGTTCGAGCACGTGAAGAACCGCGGCATCGTCACCGAGACGATCGCCCGGTTCGGCATCACCCACCCGGTGATGCTCGACGACTCCATGCCTGAAGGGGCATGGACACACGTTGCCGGTTGCGTTCCACGTCGTGAACCCGAGGGCGGCTTGTCGCGACGGTGGCCGGCGAGATCCGCTCCGGCGCGGAGTGGACGGAACGGATCGAGAGGCTGATCGCCGGGCTGCCCGGGGACTGACGGTCGTGGCGGCCAACCTGATGCCTCCCGGTCGCCTGTTCCCGGTCGGGGAGTCTCCGTCGGCACGACCTGCGCCGGGTCCGGAGGCAGGACCGCGACGGCTGCGGTGCTGTCGGTCGCCGGGGTGTTCACATCAGCCGGTGCCCGGCGGTGCCGGCCCAAGTGTGCCGCCGCCACCTGCGCGCCGGCATCGGCATCCGCGCGCTCGTGGTCAACTCCGGGATCGCCAACGCCGGGACCGATTCCCGGGGGCACGTCCTCAAGACCTGCGCGACCGCGGCGCGGTTGCCCGGTTGCAGACGTGACCATGCGGCGCCGTTCTCGGCCGGAATGATCAGCGGACAGCTGCCGGTGGAATGCTTCGGTGATGCGCTTGCCTTGTGCGTCCCCGGCCTGGGTCGGCGCAACTGGATGCGGGCAGCGCGGGCGGTCATGGCGACGGACGCGGTGCCGAAGGGGATCTCGAGGACCGTTCCCTTGGGGAGCGGGAAGGCGACCGTCACCGGAATCGCCAAGGGGGCGGGGATGATCCATCCGAACATGGCGACCATGCTGGCGTGCCTGGTGACCGACGCGAACATCCCGTCGCGGCGCCTTGACGCGGTGTTGCGCGAGGCGGTGTCATCGATGCTCAACACCGTCTCGGTGGACAGCGACACGTCGACCAGCGACTCGGTGGCCGGGAAGGCGGACACCAGTCCCGTGACGCTGGTCGAGGCGATGGCTGTCAGTAACCGGGCGCGCCAAGAGAGGCTGACGGCCAAGACTGTGGGGCTGGTGCTGGATGTCCCCGACCCCGTCCTCGACCCGGCCCGGACCTTGGGTGCGTAGGTGCCGGCGTCCCCCCCGATCTCCGGGCAGGGGAGTGTCCGCCTGTGCCGGGACACCCGGCACCCGGCGGCGGCCTCGCCGGGTTTCCGCAGGCCGTGGAGCGCAAGGATCCCGGCGCGCGGCAGCGCTCTCGACTGGCACACCCAGTTCATCGGGAAGATCGTCAGGCAATGGCGCTTGTGGTTGCGCATCCGCTCCTCCACCACCCTGCTCGACGACACCGTCGACCAGGGTGCTCAAGGCGGACATTGTCACGGTGGCGCCACGCCCGGCATCGGCCCACCGTTCCTCGCGTTCGCGCGGTAGACTCCGTTCCGGATCGGATGGGCAAGAGAAGAGGATTCCAGAGGCACTTCCTTGGGGCCGCCTCAGGTGGTGACGCGGCCTCCGTCAGAAGGTTGATCGGGCTTGGTGCGAGCGCGATGACAGGCTACGGCGGGGCGGCCTTGGTCTTCGCGGCCCGGAACGGTCACGCCGGGGTGGTGGACCTGCTGTTGGAGGAGGGCGCCAATCCGAGCGCCGCGAGCAGGGCAGGGCAGACGGCCCTGGATGTCGCCGCGCGCCGGGGTGACACCGGCATGGTGGTCGCGCTTGTCGAGCACGGCGCCGACCCGAACTGCGTGGTGGACGGCTGGACGCCCCTGATGCGCTCGTCCGCGCTCGGCGACACACAGTCGATGCTTTGCTTGGCCGAGGCTGGCGCGGACATGGAGGCGACAACAGGCGAGGGCCTCACCCCTCTGGTCATCGCCGCGCGGCACGGCCGTCCCGACGCGGTGCGTCTCTTGCTCCAGCTGGGGGTGAACCCCGATGCCGCGGACCGTGACGGCGGCACGGCCTTGGACTGGGCTGCGCGGCAGGACGCTGTCGAGACCGTGAAGGTTCTTCTGGAGGCTGTGCCGCCCGGTGGTGACCGGCCCGGCCGGGCGCGGGCACGGGCCTTGGAAGCCGCGCGCCAGGGTAGCGCATGGGGGGTGACAAGCCTGCTTGAATCGGAGGGCTGAGAGGTCGGCTTGGCGTGCCTCCCGGTCACAGGATGGTCACGAGATGGTCACGAAATGGTCACGGGAAAAATCCGGGCCTCTCCGTTCGCGCGCAACCTGTTGATTGTTATGGTGGGCGTGGCTGGTATCGAACCAGCGACCTCTGCCGTGTGAAGGCAGCGCTCTCCCACTGAGCTACACGCCCGCCCGCAGGGGTTGGCATTGTACTACCATGCCGCCGGAAAGGCGCGCGGCAAGTCGCCGGCGCCACCCGGGGTGCTTCCCCGGCCAGCCGCCGGCGGGGGCCGCCCCGCTCAGTCGAGCAGCGCCAGCGAGATGCCGGGGGCGAACGCCAGCAAGAGCGCCACGCACAGCATCGACAGGACGTAGGGGGCCGCGTTCTTCGCGACCTTGAGGATGGGCTCGCCGGTGATCCCGGTGATGACAAAGAGGTTGAGGCCGATCGGCGGCGTGATGAACCCGATGCCGAGCGCGGTCACCATCATGATGCAGAAGTGGATGTCGTGCATGCCGATCTCCCTGGCGAGCGGGAACAGCACCGGCGCGATCAGCACGATGTTCGGCACCGCCTCCATCACGCAGCCGGCGATGATGAAGATCGCGAGCATCAGCAGCACGATCGCGACGTAGCTGTCGGTGAACGCCAGCACGCTCTCGATCAGGTACTGCGGCACGCTCAGCGCGCCCAGCGCCTCCGCGAGCGGGAGCGACAGCGCGACCGTCGGCAGGATCACCCCGTTCACCTTCGCCGAGCTGACCAGCATGTCGGGAAGCTGCCGGAGCGTCAGCGTGCGCAGGCACAGCCCGACCACGATGGTCGTCACCACCGCGACCGCCGCGGCCTCCGTCGGCGTGAACACCCCGGAGTAGATCCCGCCCAGGATGATCCCGGGGACCAGGAGCGCGTACTTGCCGTCCCACACGGTCTGCGCCCACCGCCTGGCGGAGAACGTCCCCTTGGAGTGCTCGTAGCCGTGGATGCGGTTGAGCGCCACGTTGGTCAGCAGGATCGAGCCGAGCACCAGCAGCCCGGGGATGATCGCCGCGAGGAACAGCGTCGCGGTGGAGACGCCGAGGACCAGCCCGATCACGATGTAGGCGATCGACGGCGGGATCAGGATCCCGGTGCAGGCCCCGGCGGCGACCAGGGCGCTCGCGTACGGGCGCGGGTAGCCCTCGCGCACCAGCCGGTCGATCGTCATGCGGCCGACCGCGGCGCATCCGGCCGCGTCGGAGCCCGAGATGCAGGAGAAGAACCCGCATCCCAGGACGGTCGCGCTGCCGAACCCGGAGCGGAATCCCCCGGCGGTCGCCTCGGCGATGTCCAGCAGGCGGTTCGACAGCCCGGTGCGCACCAGCGCGTCGCCCGTCAGGATGAACAGCGGGATCGCGATCAGCGCGAACGCGTCGATCCCCTGGAACAGGCTTTCCCCGATCAACGCCAGCGGGAGCGTGCCGGTGAGCTGCAGCAGCAGGCACACGCCGACCCCCATCGCCACCCACATCGGGATGCCCAGCCCAAGCATCAGCACGATCGCCAGCAACGGGGCGGTGATCTCCCACCCCCAGTCGACTGCGGCCTCCGGCCCGGGATAGAGCATCCGGGCGCCCCTACCCGAACATCTTCGTCCCGGTGTGCGGCTCCCGGCCGGCCCGGATGTTCCCGACGTCGCGCCGGATGGACTGGAGCAGGCGCACGATGATCAGCGAGAACCCGATCGGGACCGCGGCGGTGAACCACGCCTGGTTGATCCGCAGCCCGCTCGTGAGCGAGTCGAAGCGGATCGAGCTCGCGACCGACTCCGCCGAGAAGTAGAGCGCCACCAGGGCGAACAGCAGGGTCACGACCTCCCCGAAAAGGTAGAGGTGGGAGACCGCGCGCCGCGGGATCATCCCGAAGACGATGTCGATCCGGATGTGCGCCCGGTCCTTGATCGCCCCGGCCGCGCCGATCCACACCAGGTAGACGAACGCGTAGCGGGCGCTCTCCTCGCCCCACACCGAGGAGTAGTCCAGGACGAAGCGGCGGACGACCTCGATGAAGATCACCGCGACGATGAAGGAGTAGAGCCCAAGCATCAGCCAGCGCTCGACCGATTCGTCGAGCCGGCGTGCCAGGCGGCCGAGCATGGGCGTCCCGCCCCGCCCCCCGGGGCGGGACGCCTGGCGGTCAGACGTTGTCAACCGCGTAGCGGGGGTTCTGCGTCCTTGACGCCTCCAGGAACCGGTCGAAGTTCGCGACCGAGCCGGTCAGGTCCTTCTTGAAGTCGTCCCACTCGGGACGGCGGTGGCCGCCCAGCTCGCTGAACTCCTCGATCGTGTCCCCGGGCAGCGCGTGGATCCGCACCCCGGCCTTCTCCATCTCCGCCTTGGCGTGCGCGAAGGCCGCCGGCACCTTCGCCAGGTTCTGGCGGAACGTGGTGTCCGAGGCGTACTCGATCGCCTCCCGCGTCCTGGCGGGCAGCGAGTTGAACCACTCCAGGTTGCAGCTGTAGACCTGCCCGCCGTGCACGCTCTGCGCCAGCGTGACGTGCGACACGATGTCGCCGAAGCCGAACGCGTAGAGCCCCGAGAGCACCGGGTCCAGCGCGTCCGCCACCCCCTGCTTGATCGCCGAGGGGGTCTCCCCCCACGCCACCGGCGTCGGGTTCGCGCCGAGCAGGCGGTAGAACTGCTGCAGCATCTTCGAGCCCGGCACGCGGAACTTGATCCCTTTCAGGTCCGCCGGCGACAGGATCGGGTCCAGCCCCTGGCGCACCGAGAACGTCCGCGCGGAGATCGACGTGTACCACAGCGCCTTGAAGCCGTTCTCGGCGAGCCGCGGGTCGACGGTCTCCTTCCAGGTGGGCGAGGTCACCAGGTTGACGAAGCTCTGGTTCTCCGCGCACCAGTACGGGATGTTGATCACGTCGACCACCGGGGCGAACGGCGCGAAGTTCGACATCGAGTGTTGCGCCACCTGGACGATCCCCTTCTGCACCTTGTTCGCCAGCACCTTGCCGGCCCCGAGCTTGCGCGCCGCCGCCAGGTTCACGTAGACCTCGCCGTTCGTCATGTTCTGGACGTTCTCCTTGAAGTCCAGCTGCATGATCGGGTAGTAGCGCGACACGCCCACGATGTACGCGGTCGCGAACGTCATCGTGTGCTTGGCCGCCGCCTTGCGCTCGCTCTCCTCCTGCGCGGTCTGCGCCAGCGCCCGGTCCGACATCAGCGTCCCGGTCCCGGCGGCCACCGCCGCCGCCGAGAGCCCGTAGCGCGCGCTCGCGGCGAAGAACCTGCGCCGTCCCGGGTCCGGGACCGCCCCAGCTCTCTCTTCTCCCATGGTCTCCCCTCCCATTCGCGGGTTGTGCGCGGCGATTTTACACCGTGCGGCCGCCCCCCTCCGGGGAGAGGTCCCGTTCCGCCCCGTCCCCCGCCCGCGGGGGCGGGCGCGTTGAGCATGTACACCACGAACAGCGCGACCGACGCCGCCAGCAGCAGGAACTCGGGCACGCCGTCCAGGGGGGCCGCGGTGCCGCTCCCGGTCATGACCCGGTATTTCCCGATGAGCGCGTTGCACGCGAACACCGCGATTCCCAGCAGGCAGCAGGTCCCGGCGAGCCGGCGGACCCGGCCGCGCGGACCCTCGCTCACGCCGTCCCCCCGCCGCGGGCGGCGGCCCTCTTCCCCTTGTCCGGCTGCGCGGGCGCCACATACGGGAGGCGGGCGCGGGCCTTGGCGTCGGCCGCTCCCGTGTTGCGGACGTAGCGCCGGGCGTCGTCCGCGCGCACGATCGGCACGTAGGACGGGTCGCCCCTCGTGACCCGGTGGATCAGCAGCCGGCGACGCTGGTTCTCAAGCACCCGTTCCCGCACCTCCCCGGCATCCCACCCGTCGCGCAGGATCTCCCGCAGCTCGCGCTCGTCCCCCGCATGCGCGGGATCGCCGGCCAGGTTGCGCAGCTCGCGGGGGTCCGCCTCCAGGTTGAACAGCAGCCGGTCGTCCCCCTCGATCTCCATGTACTTGTGCGCGCCCTTTCGCACCATGCGGCTTGGCCCGGTCGACCCGTCCGCGGTGTACTCGCTGATGGCGATGCCGGGCCACCCGTCCGCGTGCCCGTCGAGCAGCCCCGACATGTCGTGCCCGTCGACCGGGGGCGGCAGTCCCGCGGGATCGCCGCCGGCGAGCCCCAGAAGGGTCGGCATCAGGTCCACCAAGGACACCACCTCCCCCACCCGTCGCGCCTTCCAGCGTCCCGGATCCCGGAACACCAGCGGCACCCGGGCGGCCCATTCCCAGAAGTGCTGCTTGTACCACATCCCGCGCTCGCCCAGCATCTCGCCATGGTCCGAGGTGAAGACGATGACGGTCTCGTCCGCCAGACCCAGCGTGTCCAGCTCCCCCACGAGGCGCCCGACCTTGTCGTCGATGTACGAGACCATCCCATAGTACCCGTGGCGGGCGGACCGCACGTGCTCGTCGGTCACGGTGAACAGGTGCCGGGCGTGGCAGTAGTACAGGTTGCGGCTGAGCGTGTCCCGTTGCTCCGGCGGGACGTCCCCCGTGGCCGGCATGTCGATGTCGTCGTGGCGGTAGCGGTCCCAGTACTCCCGCGAGATCACGAAGGGCGAGTGGGGGTGCGTGAACGAGACCGTCAGGAGGAACGGCCGCCGGTCGGGGGCGCGCGCCAGGTCGCGCAGGCTCCAGAGGGCGTGGTGCTCCACCTCCTCGTCGTAGTCCATCTGCATCGTGCGCACGCACGGCCCGGACTCGATGACCGGCGCCATCGTCAGGTTGGTCGGGCGCCACTCCCGGCCCTCGGACCAGTCGACCGTCCAGGCGAAGTTCGACGGGTAGATCTCCGTCATCGGCCGCTCGTGGTAGCCGTGCAGCTGGTCCGGCCCGACAAAGTGCATCTTCCCGCACAGGATCGCGCGGTAGCCCAGCAGGGCAAGGTGATGGGCAAGGGTCGGGATCTCCGCCCGGAACTCCGCGGCGTTGTCGTAACACCCGAGGGAGAGCGGCAGGACCCCGGCGTGCATCGACGCGCGCGACGGCGCGCAGATCGGGAAGTTGCAGTAGCAGTTCTCGAACACCACGCCCTCTTCGGCCAGCCGGGACAGGTGCGGGGCCTGGACCACCGGGTGGCCGTGGATCGGCAGCGCCGACGCCGCCAGCTGGTCCGCCATGACGAGCAGGATGTTGGGGGGGCGCCGCGCCGTCACGGCCGGGCGCGCACCTCGTCCAGGCGGGCCTCCCCGGCCATCAGGGCCGCGACCTCCCCCTTGGAGAGCGGCCGGTGGTCGGGCTCCGCCGCCGGCACGAACGGCAGCCGCAACCGCGCCTTCGAGTCGTCGACCCGGGCGTCGCGGACATAGCGGCGGTCGTCCCCCGCCCGGAACACGTGGGACCAGTTCGGTCCGCCGCGCGTCGCCTCCGCCACCAGGCGCCGGCGGCGCTGGCTCGCGAGGACCTCGGCGGCGACACGGTCCGGGTCCCACCCGTCCAGCGCGATGCGCCTCAGCCGCCCCTCGGTCTCCGCGTGCGCCGGGTCGCCCGCCAGGTTGTCCAGCTCGAGCGGGTCCGCGACCAGGTCGAACAGCATGGGCGGGTGCCCGTGCGTGTGGAAGTACTTGTGCGGCCCCTGGCGCACCATCCGGCACGGCACGCACGGCCCGATCGCCAGGTAGTCCGAAAGCGCGAACCCGCGCCCGGCGCCGGGGCCGCCCCCGATCCCGCGCACGAGGCTCTCGCCGTCAAGGGAGAGGCCCGTCCCGATTCCCTTGCCGTCGGTCGCGATGTCGACCAGGGTCGGCGCCACGTCCACCAGCGACACCACCCGGTCGTCCCGCCCGGCGTCCGCCCCGCCCGGAAACCGCACCAGCAGCGGGACGTGCGCGGACCACTCCCAGAAGTGGTGCTTGTGCCACATGCCGCGCTCGCCCAGCATCTCGCCGTGGTCGGAGGTGAACACGACAACGGTGTCGTCCGCGAGCCCGGTCGCGTCGAGCAAGTCGAGCAGTCTCCCGACCTTGTCGTCGATGTAGGCGACCATGCCGTAGTAGGCGCGGCGGGCCCGCCGCGCCTGCAGCGGGGTGA
>CAZZIL010000429.1:0-3072 GCA_964654265.1 uncultured Gammaproteobacteria bacterium
AAGAGGTTGCGGGTCGAGAAGGTCCGCACCTTGCCCCGGCCCGAGGCGTCGGCCAAGGGCTGCACCACACCCTCCTCGCAGAAGTAGATGATCCGGTGCCGGGGAACGCCTAGGACGCGAACGACGTCCCTCATTGTCCAGCGGTCTTTCATGCGTCCTTGATGGTAGAAGAGATAGACTATTTTACACGAGAGGGGCCGCCGCGAGTCGTCCGGGCCGGACAGTCTGCCGACGACACGGCCCGTCCCCGTCCCCGGCTGCCGGCCGCGACCGACCGGGGTGTCTCGTCGCCGGGCGGCGCGGGAACCCCCGTGTGATCCGGCTGTCGCCACGGCCGTGTGTGGCCTGGCCGAAGAGTCGCCGGCGAGCGTCTCCAGTCGCAATCCGCGCACCACCCCCCGGCCGCTCAAGCGGATGGGGCGGGGCGGGCCACCACGACCCGCAGCGAACCGGGCGTGCTGTGCAGGGAGCGCGGTCGAGGCTCGCGCACCCCTTGCCGGGGATGTCCGGTCCGGGAGACCCGTCGGGATCGGGGCCGGCCAACGGGAGCGAGAAGGACGCTGCCCCGCGTCAGTCGAAGGGTGCGCCTGGGGGCCTCCCGGACTGCGCATGGCCTGCCACTCCCGGGATGTTGCGTCGCGCAGGGCGCGGGGATTGTGCTCCACCTCTTGCGCTGTCGCATCCCCCGGTCTCACGATTGCCTTGCGTTCCTGCCGCGCCCCGCGAAGCGGGCGGGAGCAAGGCGGCCGCCACGCGGATCCCTGGCTTGCGTCCCAACCGGCACCCCGCCCATCTCCCGCCGCTTCGCGGCACACGCGCCGACCGTCGCGGACAGGATGCCCGACGCCAGCGTGTGGCGGTGTGGTGACCGAGGTCGGAAGGGGAGACCAGACCCGCCACCCGCCGACTCCGGGGGATGCCATGCCGCACAACACCGCCACCCTCTGTGCGGTCCTGTTGCCGGGGACCGTTGGGCAGTGCGGCAAGGCGAGCGCGCCCACCGGCACGCGGCTTCCCCCGGTTGAGCAGTTCGACGGGTGGGCCGACCCACCAAGGGTGGTGTCGCGTGGGCGTGCCCTTGCCGACAAGGACAACCCGGGGCGATCCGCGGGAAGTCCTTGGGCTTGGGAGACCCGGTGGACCTCCCCGAACCCACGAGCGCCTCCTTGGCCTGGGCCGGAGGGAGTTGGGTCTGTCGGCGCGGATGGGTTCGACCTCTTGGTCGGGCAACAACGGGACGAACACACGACCGATGACGGCCGCTGAAACCAGAAGGACCACGAACGACTCGACCACCTTTCGGGGTGCGAAGGCATAGATGCCCGGTGCCGCGCGGAAGTGCCCGTGGCAGACGACCCGCCGGGCTGGTCGAACGGTACGCCGTCCATGACCCGGCGGCCTCACCCGGACCTGACGGGGTAGAGGCGTGGCACTCGCGCGCCGGATGGGTTCCGGCAAGACCCCCGGCGACCCGGACGCGCCGTGCGCCTGCGATGCGCGTTGAGCTCGCGCGAGACGGACCCCGCGGACGCTGTTGGCGCCGGTGCTTCCCCGACTGGCGGATCTCGCGAGCAGAAGGCTGTCCGCTCCCGGTCACGGTGGCCGTGCCCGCTACCGCGCGGCTGGGAACGACCCCGCGTCCCCCCGCGCGGTCCTCGGTCATCGCGAGCGGTCCTCGTCCTACCGAGACCAAGGGATGCCGACCGGGTCCGGGCGAATGCCACATCTGCTGGCAAAGAGGTTGCGCGCCGGTGCATCGCTGGTCGCGGGTCTCATCAACCGTCGGCGACAGGGTGGTCGGTTTCGCTGCTGGCCGCGACCCCACCGAGGGCCGCGACCCGGAACGAAGGGAGGCCGGTCTCGGTCGCGCCGCCTCCGTCCCAAGATGGCCGTCATGCGGAAGACCCGCCTCGCCCAGGCGGAGTAGCCGGATCTGCCCGCCGCGGGCGACACGCAGGCGGCCAAGTGGGCCTGAGGGATGTTGCTCTTCCTCGTGGGCCCGCGTCCGGACCATCAAGCGGCCGCGCGCGATCGGGTCGCGGCCGGCGATTCGGGGGGTGGTAGGGTATGGCCGAGAGAGAGATCGTCCCGCCACGGGCTTCTGTGACCCCTTCCCGGGAGGGGGCATCCCCGAATCGGGCCGATTCCGGCCCGGCACGCCCATACAGACCCATCCCGCACTCGGCCATCGTGGTGCTCGCCCACGGGATGCCGTGCGGCGTCGGCACGCTATGTCCGCTGGGGGCGGGTAAGCGGACGATCGGGACGGCTTCCCGGGCAGTCAGCGGCGGGTCTGATCTCTCCTTCCGAGCCTTGGCCGCCGCGCGGCCACTCGTCAGCGTTGAGCATCCTGACAGGCTTCGCGCGCGCCCCGGTCTCCCTTTGGGGGGCGTGGCCAGTGCGAAGCCTGGTCCCCGCGACTCGTTGTGCCGGGACCGCGGCGGTTCGGGGCGGGTCGCCGGGTGCCCGCCCGCTTTGTGGGCGGGTAGCGTCCCGCGTGCGCCTCGGCAGGCTCCGTCGTCGTCCGGTACGGTACTCGCCCCGGTTTGCGTCCTTGTGGCCTCACGGTTGCCGTGTGGTGCCCTGCACGCACGACGCGAAGCGGCGCATCCGCCAACCGCCGCGGGAAGGATGTTCAACACGCTGGCAGTGGCCGCGTGGCGGCCAAGGCTCGGAAGGAGGGGGCAGACACCGCCTACTGCCGGGGAACGCCGTCCCGGACGATCCGCCTCCCCGCCTTCCAAGTCCGAGCTCGAGTACCGAAGGCAAGGCTCGACTCCCGGCAAGTGCTCGTCGCCCGGTATGCGGCGACCGCGTGAGGTTGGCCGTCAACAGGCGATTGCTTTAGGGACAGGCGTCAAGCCCACCGAACCGCGTCACGCGGGGATGTCGTGTTGCTGAGGCGGGTGACCCGTTGACCGGGAGATGGCCAGTGCCCTGACAACGGTTGTCCTGTCTTCGCCGAGCGCCTTGGCGATCGCAAAGAGGTTCAGACCCTTGGCTTGCAGTCGCCGAGCGTCTTCGCAGATCAGGCGGTACCGTGGCAGGGGCTTGGACTCCCGCAACGGAACG
>CAZZIL010000430.1:0-6080 GCA_964654265.1 uncultured Gammaproteobacteria bacterium
ATCCGCGACGCCGGCGCGTCGCCGAACTGCCGGAACGTGGATTCCCACCCGCTGCCCGCCTCCCTGTCCGGGTTGCCCGGCCCCTCCGGAGGCGGGAGGGGACTCACGCCGCCGCTTCCGCCTCGGCCTTGATCGCCGCCAAGGTCCGGTCCATCTCCGCCACAATCTCCCGCAGCTCCTCCTTCTCCGCGTCGTTGAGCGGCTGGAGCGGGTGGCGCGGCGGCCCGACCGGGATGCCGCGCATGGCCATCCCCTCCTTGATGCACTGGACGAACTTCCCGCACGTGCGGCGGTACTCCATCAGCGGGAGCATGGCGGCCATGATCCTTCGCGCCTTGGCGAAGTCGGCCTCGCGCACGCAGGCGTCGTGGAGCATCTGGTGCGCCTCGGGCGCGAAGTTCGACCCGGCGCACACCCAGCTGGTCGAGCCCCAGGCGTAGTACTCGAGCGCCTGGTCGTCGCGCCCGCACGAGATCCTCAGCCCGGGGAAGCGTCGCACGAGCAGGTGCAGCTTGTCGATGCTCCCCGAGCTCTCCTTGATCGCGCGGAAGTTCGGCGAGCGCGTGACGCGCTCCAGGTAGTCGCGCCCCATCTCGGCGCCGGTCCGGCTCGGGAAGTTGTACAGCATCACCGGGAGGCCCGCCGCCTGGTCGACACGCAGGGCGTGCGCCGCGTTCTCCTCCTGGGTCGGCAACCCGTACTCCGACGTCGCCACGAGGATGGCGTCGGCCCCGTGTTTTCTTGCCGCCTCGGCCAGCTCCACCGAGAGCCCGGTGCGCGGCGCGCCGGTCCCGAAGATCAGGGGCTTGCGCCCGCCCACCGCCGAGTGCGCGAACTTCAGCGTCTCCACCCGCTCCTCCGGCGTGAGCGCGTAGTACTCGCCGGTGGTGCCGCCGAGCAGCAGCCCGTCGACATCGGCGCCGACCAGGAACTCCAGCGTCTCGCCGAGGCGCTTGTGGTCGACCGCCTGGGAGTCGTCCAGGGGGGTCACCACCGGCGTCAGTATCCCGTCAAAGTTCATGCTTGTGTCTCCGTGTGTTCCAGCACCCGCTTGGAGCGCACGCGCAGGCGCCGGTCCAGCGAGTAGACGATGGGGATCCCGGTCCTCAGCTCCAGCCCGGGGATGTCCGACTCGGCGATCCGCTCAAGGCGCATCATGAGTCCCCGCAGCGAGTTGCCGTGCGCGACGACCAGGACGCTGTCGCCCTGGCGCAGCCGCCCGGCGATGTGCTCGTCCCAACACCCCATGACCCGCGCGACCGTCTGCCTCAGCGTCTCCCCGTCGGGGACGTCGATCAGCCCGCGGTAGCGCCCGTCGTCGTGGTCCGGTCCCCCGCCCCCCGGCGGCACCGGGACGTCGTAGCCCCGGCGCCACAGGCGGACCTGCCCGTCCCCGTGCCGCTCGGCGACCTTTCGCTTGCTGAGTCCCTGGAGCGCCCCGTAGTGGCGCTCGTTGAGCCGGCAGTCCTTGTGCACGTCGACCCACATGCGGTCCATCGTGTCGAGCACGATCCACAGGGTGTGGATCGCCCGTCTCAGGTACGACGTGAAGGCGAACCGGAAGTCGACCCCGGCGGCGCGCAACCGCTCGCCGGCCTCGCGGGCCTCGCCCCTGCCCTTTTTCGTCAGGCCGACATCCACCCATCCGGTGAAGCGGCCGAGCCTGTTCCACTCGCTCTGCCCGTGCCGGAGGAGCGTGAGCTCAGGCACCCGCCGCGATCATGTGCTTCTTGATGCGTCTCATCGCGCGCGCCTCGATCTGGCGCACGCGCTCCGCGGAGACCCCGTAGCGCCCCGCCAGCTCCTGGAGGGTGGGCGCCTTCTCGCCCTCCTCCGCCAGCTGGCGCGACACGAGGATGTCGCGGCTGCGCTCGTCGAGCGTGCCGATCGCCTCGCGCAACAGGCCGAGCCGGCGCTCCGTCTCGTCGCGGTCCACGGTCTCCTGCTCGATGTCGGTCGAGTCGCCCAGGAGGTGCGCGGGGGAGCGCCCCTCCTCGTCGTCGCCCGCGTCAAGCGTCTCGAACGGGATGTCCGTCGCCGTCATGCGGTGCCGCATGGTGTCGACGTCCTCGGGGCGCACGTCCAGCTCCTCCGCGATCTTCCGGGTGTCCTCCCGCGTCAGCCGCCGGTCGGCGTAGTCCTTGAGCTTGCGGCGCAGGTTGAAGAACAGCTTGCGCTGCGCCTTGGTGGTGGCGACCCGGACAATCCGCCAGTTGCGGATCACGAACTCCTGGATCTCGGCCTTGATCCAGTACAGGGCGAACACGCCGAAGCGCGCCCCCTTGTCCGGGTCGTAACGGTTCAGCGCCTTCAGCAGGCCGATGTTGCCCTCCTGGACCAGGTCCTCCTCGGGCAGGCCGTAGTTCCTGTAGTTGCGGGCGACCGCCAGGCTGAGCCGCAGGTGCGACAGCACCAGCATCCTGCCGGCGTCGGCGTCGCCGCGGTCGCGGTACGCGATCGCGCTCTCGCGTTCCTCCTGCGCGGTCAGGAACGGCATGCTCTTCACCATGCGGGCATAGCCCGCAAGCCCGCCCGCCAAGGACGGGAACATGCCCCCCGTCTGCAGGGTGAGCGCCGTGTCTGTCTGTGTCATCCTTCCTCTGGACCTCCGCCCCATTATATAGGGGCGGGGCGCGATTCTTTCAACCCTTGGCCGACGCGAGACGCTCCCGGGGACCAAGCCAGGCCGGTCGTGTCCCCCCACGCCGGGGACGCGCCGCCCCGGGCGCCGTGGGTCCGCCTCACCCGACTCGGCGCGCCCCCGGACATCGGTGACCACGGAGCCACGGAGTGGCGCAACCGACGGGCACAGAGCCCGCCCGCGACGCCGCAACACCCGGAGACACCCGACCCGTCCCGAGTCCGCGAAGGCATCCGGGCACGCCTACCCATGAGAACCCGGAACCACCGGGCACGCCCCGGCGGCCACCCGGCCCGTTCACCCTCCCGGCCAGGTGTCGGCCGATGCCAGCCGCCCGGCGGACCGCCCCGGCCTGCCCTTGCGACCGGCGCTCGTTGACCCCCGCGCCGGCAGCCTGCTATGCTACGCGCCACAGTTGACCGACGAAAGGCCCATGGACGACATCCCCGGTTCCGCGCGCGAGGGCACCTCGCCGCAACCATCCGACTCCGGGAAGGCGGAGCCGCGGCGGAAGCACAGCCCCGAGGAAATCCGCCGTTTTCAGGACAACATGGCGCGTGCGATCGACCGCCTGACGCACGAGCTCGAGACGCGAACGAAATCGCCCACAGAGATTGCGCGGGAACGCTGGGCGAATGCCCCCCGGCAGACCGAGGCCGAGATGAGGGAGATACTGGAGACCGAGCTGTCGCACTACGCGACCCTCCCGGATGACTGGGACGGCTACTCCTCCAAGGCGGCCTCCCCGGACGCGTTGAGGGATGCCCGGAAGTTCCTGTCGTTGCGGCCGGCCGACATCCCGTTGCCGTACCCGTCCCTGGGCTCGGACGGCGTGGTGGGACTCCGCTGGGACAGCGCAAACCTGTCCGTGTCGATCACGTTCGAGGGCGACGGGAAGTTCTACTTCCTTGTCTTGCGGTACTCGGAAGGAAAGAAGACCGGCCGGGACTGGGCGGAGGACTGCCCGGTCGATTCCGGGTGGCCCGAGGCGCTCACCGGACCCTTGCGGGAGCTGATGGCCGGCACGGACACCGAGGACGACCAACCCGTCGTGCCGGAGGCGGCGGTCACGCCCGGCAAGCGGGGCCGGATGACATCGGCGGCGGATCGCGCGCGCGTGTTGCGCGAGATCGACGAGGCGCGACGCCGCGGCGCCACGGTGGCGCAGGCGTGCCCGCCGGCGGGGATCAGCGCGCGCACCTTCTGGCGCTGGAAGGGCGCGGAGGGCGGCGAGGACCGACGCAGGGAGGGCGCGACCAAGCGGGCCAAGGACCGGCGCCTCGGCGACGATGTGCGCGCCGAGGTGCTGAGGGTGTGCGCCCTGCCGGAGCATGCGCACCGGTCCCTGGCGCAGATTGTCGCGGAGCTGGCGCGCGAGGGACGCCGCCTGTGCTCGGCATCGACGATGCGTCGCATCCTTCTCGAAGCGGGAGTGGTCCGACGCCGGACGTCGACGCGGCCTTCCTCACCGGATCGGGCGCGGCCGGGGACCGACCGCCTGGACACCCCGGACGGTCGAACCTGAGACGCTGCCACCCGGAGCCGGAGGCACAGCCTTCGACACCGGGGTCCGGCCCGGGGCTCGCCCGCGATGTCGAGACCGCCGGATGCGCCGGAGAGATCCTGGCCGAGACCAGCCACCACCACATGCACCCCCGCCACCACGGACGCCATCAGTCCCCGGAACCGCCGGGCACGACCCGCTGACCGACCCGGCCTCCCTGTCGAGACGCCGGCCAACACCGGCACCTCCCCAACCTGCCCTTGCGGCCGACATTCTTTGCCTCCCCGCCGACAGCCTGTTATGCTACGCGCCACAAGTTGACCAACGAACAAGGCCCATGGACGACATGCCCGGCTCCGCGCGCGCGGAAACCTCACCGCAACCATCCGACTCCGGGAAACCGGAGCCACAACAGAAGCACAGCGCCGAGGAACTCCGCCGCTTTCAGGTCAAGACGGACCTCGCGATCGACCGCCTGACGCACGAGCTTGAGACGCGGACGAGGTCGCCCGAAGAGATTGTGCGGGAACGCTGGGCGAATGCTCCCCGGCGCACCGAGGCCGAGATGAGGGAGGTGCTGGAAACCAAGCTGTCGCGGTACGCGACTCTCCCGGATGACTGGGACGGCTACTCATCCAAGGCGGTCTCCCCTGACGCGTTGAGGGATGTCCGGGGGTTCCTGGCGATGCGACCGGCCGACGTCCCGTTGCCGCACCCGTCCCTGGGCACGGACGGCACAGTGGGACTCAGCTGGGACAGCGCAGACCTGTCGGTGTCGATCACGTTCGAGGGGGACGGGAAGTTCCACTTCATTGTTTTGCGGTACTCGGAAGGAAAGGAGATCGGCTGGCATGGGGCGGACGACTGCCCGGTCGACTCCGGGTGGCCCGATACACTCGCCGGACCCCTGCGGGAGCTGAGGGTCGGCACGGACACCGAGAACGGCCAGCCCGTCGCGCCGGGGACGGCGGTCACGCCCGGCAAGCGGGGCCGGATGACATCGGCGGCGGATCGCGTGCGCACGTTGCGCGACATCGCCGAGGTGCGGCAACGCGGCGCCACGCTCGCGCAGGCGTGCGCGCAGGCGGGGATCGGCGTGCGCACCTTCTGGCGCTGGAAGGGCGCGGGAGGCGGCGAGGACCGGCGCAAGGAGGGCGCGACCAAGCTCGGCGACGATGTGCGCGCCGAGGTGTTGCGGGTGTGCGCCCTGCCGGAGCATGCGCACCGGACCCTGGGGCAGATCGTCACGGAGCTGGCGCGCGAGGGGCGCCACCTGTGCGCGGCATCAACGATGCGTCGCATCCTTCGCGAGGCGGGGGTGGTCCGACGCCGAACGACGACGCGGCCGCCCTCACCGGATCGGGCGCGGCCGGGCGCCGACTGCCAAGGCACCCCGGGCAGTCAGGCCTGAAACGCTGCCACCCCGAGCCGAGGGCCACAGCCCTTGGCACCGGGGTCCGGCCGGGGCTCGCCCGCGATGCCAAAACCGCCGGGCACGACCCGGCCTCCCTGTCGAGACGCAGGTCGATGCCGGCCGCCCGGCGGACCTCCCCGACCTGCCCTTCCGGCCAACGCGCCTTGACCCCCACGGCGACACCCTGCTATGCTACGCGCCACAGGTCGACCAACGAACAAGACCCATGGACGGCATCCCCGGCTCCGCGCGCGGGGGAACATCACAGCAGTCACCCGGTTCCGGGAAGATGGAGTCCTGGCAGGAAGACGACGCCGAGGAACTCCGCCGCTTCCGGGCCAAGGCGGAACTGACGATCGGCCGCCTGAAACACGAGTTCAGGACGCGAACGAAGTCGCCCACAGAGATTGCGCGGGAACGTAGGGCGAATGCCCCCCGGCGGACCGAGGCCGAGATGAGGGAGATACTGGAGACCAAACTGTCGCGGTACGCGACTCTCCCGGATGACTGGGACGGTTACT
>CAZZIL010000431.1:0-1567 GCA_964654265.1 uncultured Gammaproteobacteria bacterium
GGGGTGGAGTTCGGGGACCCCGAGGCCAGCACAGCCGACCGTGCGTTGCGGCTGCTTCTGAAGGACCCGGTGTTGCTGCTGGTCGATGAGGCGCATGAGATGCCACCGGACTTCGCCAAGGTCCTGTTGTCGGTTGCCCAGCGATGCATCAGCGAGGGTCTCCCGTTGCTGGTGGTTCTCGCCGGCACGCCGGGACTTCGGGCGAGTCTCCGCCGGGCCCGCGTCAGCTTCTGGGAACGTTCGACCCGGGTGAGAATGGGACGTCTGGAGTCCAAGGATGTCACCCGGAAGGCCCTGTCGGTGCCGGCGGAGAGATCGGGTCTGCCGTTTGCCCCGGATGCGCTGGAGCTGTTGGTGGGGGAGAGCCAGAACTATCCGTACTTCATCCAGCTGTTGGGCGAGCAGTCGTGGATGACCGCGATTGCGCGCGACCCCAACGCGGACCGCATTGGGCTGGAGGATGCCCAGGCCGGCGTGCGCAAGGCGAACAAGACGCGGGACGAGCTGTATGCGGACCGTCTGCAGGAGATCGAAGACAGGGACATGGAGTCGGAGGCATTGGCGGTATCGAGGGCGTTCGTTGCCCCTGATGCCGGCAACGCGCTGTCAAGGGCGACACTGGCGGCGGAGCTGAAGCCGGCCCTCACGGGGGATCGGACTGTCAAGGCCGCCATCAACGAGCTGTTTGCCGTGGGACTCATTTGGCAGACGGAAGACGACCATTCGCTCTGGGAGCCCGGGATTCCGTCATTTTGCGCCTACATCACGAAGTACGTCGTGATTGACTGAATCTCGGGGGACTGTCGGGTCCTCTCGGCTTGCCCGACGGGGGGCGCATCCCTTGAAACGGGGGTGTCTGTGCCGGGCCGGACGATGACCAGGCCTGCTGTGTGTCCCCTCGTCCGGGAGGGGATTGTCTCTGCCGGCCGCGTGGGAGTTTGCGGGGAGAGGTCGCGTCCCGCGGCGAGGGACTGCCGTTTGTCTTCGCCAGCTCTCCCCTCACGAGACGCCGAGGTCGCCGTTCGTCGTGCGCGCTCCGATGCGGGGCACCGTTTGCCGCCGGGCCGCTTGGTCGCGCCGCGGGGGGTGTGTGTCCGGACCGCGCCCGCCCGCATCGGCGGCGGTCTGACGCCCGCCCCCTTGTCCTCCGGCACCGCGTTGTCGAGGGAGTGCGTGGCGACATTCGCGGCCGACTCGCCAACCTCACTGGCGCGGTTGCCACCCCTGCATCGACCGTGGAGAGGAGGCGCTCGTTCCGGTGAGCTTCTCGCTCCCCGCCACAGGCGGACGCACCACGCCCTTCTCGGCTGGCACGTGATCGTTGTCGGGCACATCCCGCGAGGAGAGCGAAGCCCCGTGTCCGCGCCCTGCGGGCGCGGACACGGGGGGTGTTTGTCGCCGGGTGAGACCGCCATGGGTCGGCTGGCGGGAAAAGTCGGGTATCATTCCCACATGGTCCAAGAGAGGGAAAGTCTGTCCGGTGCCGCCGCGATGCCCGATGTCCTCCACGTCGGTCTGTCGCACGATGTCGACTTCACCCCCGGCATCGGACGTTGTCGCTTCCCGG
>CAZZIL010000432.1:0-2830 GCA_964654265.1 uncultured Gammaproteobacteria bacterium
CGAGAAGGCCGCCGGGCTGATGCGCGGGACCAAGACCCGTTGCGCGTTCGTCTCGACCAACTCGGTCGCGCAGGGCGAGCAGGCCGCGATCCTCTGGGAACGGCTGCGGGAGAGGCACGCGGTCGACATTCACTTCGCGCACCAGGCCTTCGCCTGGGGCAGCGAGGCTCCCGGCGTGGCGCAGGTGCATGTCGTCATCGTCGGTTTCGCCTGCTTCAAGGGGAACGGCAAGACGCTCTGGAAGTACCCGTCGGCCAAGGGAAGGCCGGAAGCGCACCCGGTCCCGCGGATCTCCGCCTACCTGACCGAGCACGAGTTCAGGGTCGTGAACCGGGTGAGACCAGCCTGCGCGTCCGCGCCGGCGATGCTCTTCGGCAGCATGCCCGCCGACAACGGACACCTGCTGTTGGACGAGACGGAGCGCAAGGAGCTGCTGGCGCGCAACCCCGAGGCCCGGCGCTTCCTGCGCCGGTTTGTCTCGGCGCGGGACTTCTTGCATGGCGGCCGGCGCTGGTGTCTCTGGCTTGCCGGTGCCGATCCCTCCGAGTGGCGTCACCTTGCCGGGATCAGGGAACGTGTCAAGCGCGTCCAGGACGCGAGGATCCCGAGCCGTCTCAGTGGCGAGGTCCCTCCCCACCTGTTCCTGTCGAACCGCCACCCGTCGTCCCGTTACCTGCTTGTGCCGGGAGTGACATCGGAGCGTCGCCGATGGTTGCCCATCGGCTTCCTGACTCCCGGCACGGTTGCGTCGGATGCGAACCTGATCGTGCCGCGCGCCGACAGCTACCACTTCGGGATCCTGTCGTCGGCCATGCACATGGCGTGGCTTCGGGCCGTGGGGGGACGGTTGAAATCGGACCTGCGGTATTCCGTGGAGATTGTCTACAACAACTTCCCGTGGCCGGGGAGAGTCTCTTCAGGATCGCGGGAGACGGTTGTCGCGGCCGCGCAACAGGTGCTTGAGTGCCGAAGGACGCACCCCGGCGAGACGATGGCCGACCTGTACGATCCGGTCACCATGCCGCCGGACCTGGTGGTTGCTCACAGGACCTTGGATCGCGCCGTGGACCGCGCATACAGCCGCAAGGCCCTCAAGGGGGAGGCGGAGCGTCTTTGCTTTCTTGAGAGGGCGCTGAGGCGCAACAGCCGCGGCCCGGGGAACCAGGGGCGCCTCGGCTGATCTCCCCTCCGTCCCGCGGGAGGGGTTGGCGGACACCGGCCTTCGTCCTTGCCGGCGGACTGCGGCAGTCCCGTATACTTTTCCCCGCAGGCTGGCCGGGGGGTTGGCGCACACAGGAGACCGACCGTGAAGAAGGCAGACGAGCGCAAGTCGAGGTTCAGGACCGAGAGGGATTCGATGGGGGAGCTGCTGGTGCCCGCCCACGCGCTGTACGCGGCGCAGACCCAGCGCGCGGTCGAGAACTTCCCGGTGAGCGGGATGCGGATGCCGCCCGAGTTCGTCCGCGCGCTCGCGATGGTCAAGGCGTGCGCGGCCGAGGTGAACATGGAGCTGGGGCTGCTCAACAAGCGCATCGCGCGCGCGATCGCCAAGGCGGCGCTGGAGGTCGTCGAGGGGAAGCACGCGGACCAGTTCCCGGTCGACGTGTTCCAGACCGGGTCGGGGACCAGCACCAACATGAACATGAACGAGGTGCTGGCCACCCTGGCGACCGCCGAGCTCGACCAGCCCAAGGTGAGCCCGAACGACCACGTCAACATGTCGCAGAGCAGCAACGACGCGATCCCGACCGCGATCCACGTGTCGGCCGCGACCGAGGTCTCGCAGCGGCTGCTGCCGGCGGTCGAGCACCTCGAGGCGACAATCAAGGCGCGGGCGGCCCGGCTCGGGAGTTACGTCAAGACCGGGCGCACGCACCTGATGGACGCCATGCCGGTGCGGCTGAGCCAGGAGATGGAGGGGTGGGCGGCCCAGGTGTCGAAGGGGCGCGAGCGCATCGCGGGGACGCTCCCGCACCTGTGCATGATCGCCCAGGGGGGCACCGCGGTCGGGACCGGCGTCAACGCGCCCGAGGGGTTCTCCGCGAAGTTCGCGGACCGGATCACGGAGCGCACCGGGGTCCGCTTCGGGCCGAACGGCTCCTTCTTCGAGAGCCTAAGCTGCCAGGACACCGCGGTCGAGGTCTCCGGGCAGCTGAAGACGTACTCGGTGAGCCTCATGAAGATCGCCAACGACCTGCGCTGGATGAACAGCGGCCCGCTGGCCGGGCTCGGCGAGATCGAGCTCCAGCCCCTGCAGCCGGGGAGCAGCATCATGCCCGGGAAGGTGAACCCGGTGATCCCGGAGATGACGATGATGGTCGCCGCGCAGGTCGCCGGCAACGACACCGCGATCACCGTCGCCGGCCAGGCCGGGAACTTCCAGCTGAACGTGATGCTGCCGGTGGTCGCGCACAACCTCCTGCAGAGCGTCCGCCTGCTCGCGAGCGCCAGCCGGCTACTCGCCGACAAGGCGGTCAAGACGTTCAAGCCCCGCAAGGAGAACCTGGAGGCGTCGCTGTCCCGCAACCCGATCCTGGTGACGGCGCTGAACCCGGAGGTCGGCTACCTGAAGGCCGCCGAGATCGCCAAGATGGCCTACGAGCAGGGGCGGCCGATCATCGATGTCGCGGCCGAGATGACGGCGATCCCGAGAAAGCGGCTGCAGACGCTGCTCAACCCGTCACGGCTCACGAAGGAGACCAAGTGACGCAATTGTGGTATCCTTAGGGGGATGGCCACCTACGAGAAGATCAACAAGAAGGCGCACTACTGCGTGACGTGCGACTTCTGGAAGGGCGAGCGCCTGTGCGACCAGAACTACGAGTACGTG
>CAZZIL010000433.1:0-4673 GCA_964654265.1 uncultured Gammaproteobacteria bacterium
CCGCAACGCCTGCCGGGTACACGTGCCGAAGTCGGCGTAACGCCCCATCAGCGCACGGCGAAAGGTGTACTCCAGCTGCTTCTCGCGCCAGCGCCGGGCGAGGGCCGGGCCCCTGCCCCCGCCAAAGAGCCCCGACAACAGGTCCGCGACGCCCGTGACATCGATCAGAGTCCCGTAGACGTCGAACGCGACCGCCTTGGCGCCGCGCAACACACCGTTCGCGCCCATGGGCGGGATTGTACGCCGGGGACCGGTCGCCGCCGGCGCGGTCCGGCGCACCCGGCCAGGGTGCGCCAGCCACGCCATGCCCGGTCCGCGCCGCCGCGGCGGTTTGCGTCGGCGGCCAAAAAAACCGAAAATAGCGGAAACCTTGAGATTCCCCGGCGAACTCCCCACATAATTGGCGCATGCGCACCGTGTCGTTGGCATGAGCGACCGCTTCACCATCAAGGAGGGCGACCTCCCGGAGGTGTTGCCGGTGTTCCCGCTCAAGGGGTTCCTTGTCTTCCCGAAGCTCAACCTGCCGCTCAACGTCTTCGAGCCGCGCTACTTGGCGATGGTCGACGACACCTTGGCGACCCCCCACCGCCTGGTCGGGATGATCCAGCCCGGCCTCGGCAGCGACGACGGCGACGACGCGCCGGCGCTCGAGAAGGTCGGGTGCGCGAGCCGGATTGTCTCGTTCGCCGAGGCGCCGGAGGAGCGCTACGTGGTCGCCGTCAACGGGGTCGCGCGCTTCCGCGTCGCCCGCGAGGTCGAGCCGAGGAACGGCTATCGCCGCATCGTCCCGGAATGGGACGACTACTCCGCGGACCTGGGGCCGGACGACGACCGGCTGGTGAAGGACGATGTCCGCAAGCTGCTTTCGCTGTCGAGCAGCTACTTCAAGGGGAAGCGGCTGCACTTCCCGAAGAACGACCTGATGGAGCAGGACCCCTCCGACATGGTCAACCTCATCTCGGTGCTGGGGCCGTTCTCCGATGACGAGAAGCAGGCGCTGCTGGAGGCGCCCGACATCGGCAAGCGGGCCCTGCTCGTGCGCGCCTTCATGGAGGACGCGTTGCGCAAGACGCGGCCGAGCAAGACGACGGTGCATTGAGTCGTCCCCTGCCCGAGGCGCCCGCCGCCGACGAGGCCCTCGCGCTGGTCCGGCGCGGCGCCGAAGAGATCATCGGCGAGGACCGGATCGCCGACGCCCTGCGCCAAGGGAGACGGTTGCGCGTCAAGGCCGGGTTCGACCCGACCACGCCCGACATCCACCTCGGGCACATCGTCCTTCTCCAGAAGATGCGGCAGTTCCAGCAGCTTGGCCACCAGGTGATCTTCCTCATCGGCGACTTCACCGCCCTGATCGGGGACCCCTCCGGGCAGGACCGCACCCGGCCGACACTGGACCGCGAGACCGTCGAGGCGAACGCCGCCCGCTTCTCCGAGCAGGCCTTCAAGGTCCTGGACCCCGGGCTCACCGAGGTGCGGCGCAACTCCGAGTGGTGCGGCCCGATGCCCGCCACCGACCTGATCCGGCTGGCGGCGCGCACGACAGTCGCGCGCATGCTCGAGCGCGACGACTTCGCGCGGCGCCACGCCGGCCACCGGCCGATATCGGTCCACGAGTTCCTGTATCCCCTGCTGCAGGGAAACGACTCGGTCATGTTGCGCGCGGACGTTGAGCTCGGCGGCACCGACCAGAAGTTCAACCTGCTGGTCGGAAGGGAACTGCAGCGGGCCCAGGGGCAGGAGCCGCAGGCGGTGCTTACGATGCCCCTGCTCGAGGGGACCGACGGGGTGCGCAAGATGTCGAAGTCGCTGGGCAACCACATCGGGATCGACGAGCCGGCCGAGCAGATCTACGGGAAGGCCATGTCCGTCCCGGACACGCTGATGTGGCGGTACTTCGAGCTGCTCTCGGAGCGCACCCGCGCGGAGATCGACCGCATGCGGGAGGATGTCGACGGCGGGGACAACCCGATGAGGGCGAAGATGGCGCTCGCCCGCGAGATGGCCGGGCGCTTCGCCGGCGGGGAGGAGGCGGCCACGCGCGCCGAGCGCGACTTCGCGCGGCGCTTCAGCGAGCGCAAGCCCCCGGAGCAGATGCCCGAGGTCACCGTCGACACCGGGGAGGAGGAAGGCGTCCTGCTCGCCTATGCCTTAAAATCCGCGGGGCTCGCGAAGTCCACCGCGGAGGCGCGGCGCAAGATCTCCCAGGGCGGGGTCCGGATCGCCGGGGAGAAGGTCCTCGACGAGAACCGGGTGCTTGCCAAGGGGGCGGACTACCCGACCCAGGTCGGGAAAAGACTCCACGCCCGGATCCGCGTGCGCTGACGGCGGCGGTGGCGGGCGGCAGGCAGCCAACCAAGAAGGACATGGACAAGACCAAGGACAACGAGCAGGAAGCGGCGGCCGGGAACGCCGCCGGACCGGGAACGGGCGCAAGCGAGGCGGGGGGCGGCGGCGCACCCACGCCGGGCGTCTCCCCTGCCGGAGGGGAGACGGACGCGGAGGAACCGGCCGCCAAGACGGAACCCGGGCAAGCGCCGGACACTGGCGACGCGGCCACGGGGGATGCCCCCCCGACCGGGAACGGGCACGGGTCCGCGGAGGATGCGCGACCCGGGCAGGAGAGTGCGGGCGCCGAGGCGGCCGACGCACTGTCGGATGACGAGGTGCTCAAGAGGTTGGACGCCGAGATCGCCAAGCTCAGGGACGAGGCCCTGCGGGCCAGGGCGGAGGCGGACAACGTCAGCAAACGTGCGCAGACCCAGGTGCAACAGACCAGAAAGTACGCGGTGACCGGTTTCGCCGCCAGGTTGCTCGACGTCCGGGACGCGCTTGACGCGACCCTTGCCAACCGCGAGTCGGACAAGGACGCGCTGGTCGAGGGCGTCGAGCTGGCCGTGCGCGTGTTCGACAAGGTGTTCGAGCAGGAGAACATCCGGGTGATCGACCCCACGGAAGGCGAGCCTTTCAACCCGGAGCTGCACGAGGCGATGGCCCACCTGGAGACCGACAGGGTGGCGCCCGGCACGGTCGCCGCCGTCATGGTCAAGGGCTACACGATCTCGGAGCGCGTCCTTCGCGCCGCCCAGGTGGCGGTGTCGAAAGGTCCGCCCGCCAAGGGCGGAGGGGCGGCGACGGCGGAGGGCACGGGCGAGGACGGCGGGCGCGCAAACGCCGCCGGAACCACGGAAGGCTAACCGTCCCGCGCCCGGCGTGGGCGGCGCGCCGACGGCCCCCTCCCCGCACCCGGGGGCCACTCGGCAATCCGGCGGCGAATGCCGTCGCTGTCCAGGCCGCACTCGGCCCGCAGCTCCCCGGGGGTCCCGTGGTCGACAAAGCGGTCCGGAAGCCCCAACTGCAGGACCGGAACCAGGGTTCCCGCCGCCGCCAGCGCCTCGAGCACGGCGCTTCCGGCGCCACCGCACACAACGTTGTCCTCGACCGTCACGAGCGCGTCGTGCCCCGCCGCCAGCTCGCGGACCAGGTCGCGGTCAAGGGGCTTGACGAAGCGCATGTCGGCGACGGTCGCATCCGTCTCATCGGCCGCTTCGAGCGCGTCGTGGAGGACGTGGCCGAAGCACAGGATGGCGATCGCCCCCCCGCCCTGGCGGCGGACGACCCCTTTGCCAACCTCAACCACCGTGTCTGTCGACCGGTCGATCTCGCGTCCGGGACCCGACCCGCGCGGGTAGCGCACACCCGCCGGGCCCGGGTGCCGATGCGCCGTGTTCAGCATCCGCCACATCTCGTCCTCGTCGGATGGCGCCATCACCACCATGTTCGGCACGCACCGCAGGTACGAGAGGTCGAACGCCCCGTGATGGGTGGCGCCGTCCGCGCCCACCAGCCCCCCGCGGTCGATCGCGAACGTCACCGCGAGGTCCTGGATCGCGATGTCGTGGATCAGCTGGTCGTACCCCCGCTGCAGGAACGTCGAGTAGATGGCGACCACCGGGCGCATCCCCTGGCAACACAGCCCGCCCGCGAACGTCACCGCGTGCTGCTCGGCGATCCCGACGTCGAAGTAGCGGCCGGGAAAGCGCCGGGCGTACTCGACCATCCCGGACCCCTCGCACATCGCCGGCGTGATCGCCACCAGGCGGTCGTCGGCGGAGGCGGCCGCCACCAGCCACTCGCCGAACACCTGGCTGTGCGTCGGCGGCGACGGCTTCCCGCCCTTGACGATCCCCTTCTCCGGCTCGAACTTCCCGACCCCGTGGTACAGCACCGGGTTGCTCTCGGCAAGGCCGAACCCCTTGCCCTTCTGCGTCACCACGTGAAGCAGCCGGGGACCGGGCTGCCCGCGCAACTCCCGAAGGGTGCGCACCAGCCCACCGACGTCATGGCCGTCGACCGGCCCGATGTAGTCGAGGCCCAGCTCCTCGAAGAACGTCCCGGGAAACACCATCCCCTTCAGGTGCTCGTGCGCCCGCTCCACGAAGCGCCGGACCGGCGGGACGCCGCCGAGCATGCGCGATCCCTGGCGCTTGAACTCGCCGTAGAAGCGGCTCGCGATGATCTGCGACAGGTGGTTGCGCAACGCCCCCACCGGGTGCGAGATCGACATCTCGTTGTCGTTGAGCACCACCAGCAGGTCCGTGTCCGGCCGGACGTTGTTGAGCGCCTCGAACGCCATCCCCCCCGACATCGCGCCGTCGCCCACCACGGCGACCACC
>CAZZIL010000434.1:0-16403 GCA_964654265.1 uncultured Gammaproteobacteria bacterium
CGACGGGGTGCGCATCGAGTTTGTCGACACCGCCGGGATCCGGGAGAGTCCCGACCCGGTCGAGACCGAGGGGATCGCCCGGTCGAGGCGCGCGGCCGGGCTCGCGGACCTGGTCATCCGCGTCGACGACCCCGACACGGAGGGGCAAGCCCCCCCGGTCGCGGACGGCGCCCCCGGACTGTCGGTGCACAACAAGATCGACCTGGCGGACGCGGACGCGCGCCGGCACGGTGACGACGTCTGGGTCTCGGCGAAGACCGGTGAGGGGATCGACCTGCTACGGGTCGCGATCCTCGAGAAGGTCGGCCACGCGGCCGTCGAGGCGCCGTGCAGCGTGCGCCCCCGGCAGCTCGACGCGATCGGGCGGGCGCATGCGCACTGCCTGGCGGCGCTCGCGGCGGCGCACTCCGCCGAGATCGCCGCCGAGGCCTTGCGCGAGGCCCACGATGCCCTGGGCGAGATCACCGGGCGGATGGCGCCCGACGAGCTGCTCGGCGAGATCTTCTCCCGCTTTTGCATCGGGAAGTGACGGCCGCAACCCCGCCGCCTCGCATCGCCCTGTACAATCGACCCAAGGACAGACCGGAGCGCCAGCCATGAGCGACGACCGACACTGGAAGGAGACGCTGACCCCGTTGCAGTACGAGGTCACGCGCAAGAAGGGGACCGAGCGCCCGTTCACCGGCGCCTACAACGACCACAAGGAGTCCGGAACCTACCTGTGCGTGTGCTGCAGGACCCCGCTGTTCTCCTCCGCCCACAAGTTCGACTCCGGCACCGGGTGGCCGAGCTACTACCGGCCCGTCAAGGAGGAGAACGTGCGCGAGGAGGACGACCACTCCCTTTTCCGGAAGCGCACCGAGGTGCTCTGCGGCAAGTGCGATGCCCATCTGGGGCACGTGTTCCCGGACGGTCCCGACCCGACCGGGCTGCGCTACTGCATCAACTCGGCCGCGCTGGACTTCGAGGGCGCCCCGGCGGAGGACCCACACGGGTGAAGGCGCTCGCGGAGCTGCTTCCGCTCATCGCGTTCTTTGTCGGCTACCAGGCGGGCGGCAACGACATCTTCGCCGCCACCGCCGCGCTGATGGTGTCCGCCCCGGCGATGCTCGTCGTCCTGAAGGTGGCGGGGCATCCGATCGAGCCGTTCCACCGGGCGACCGTGCTGATGATCCTCCTGTTCGGCGGGCTCACGCTCGCCCTTCGGGAGAGCGCCTTCATCCAGTGGAAGCCGACCGTGCTCTACCTGGCGTTCGCCATCGCGCTGTTCGTCTCGGCCCGGTTCCTCTCCAAGAACCTGGTGCGGATGCTGCTGAACCGGATACTGGAGCTGGGGGAACGCGACTGGACCGCCCTGTCGGACATGTGGAGCGCGTTCTTCCTGTTCATGGCCGCGCTCAACGCGGCGCTCGTCCTCGGGCTGGAGGAGGCGACCTGGGTGACGGTCCGCACCTTCGGCTACCCGGCCCTCACCCTGGTGTTCTGCGTTGCCCAGGGAGTGTTCATCCACCTCCGCATGGTCAGAGCGAAAAGCGCAAGCGGGGCTTCCCACCCCCATGCGTCCGCAGAAAGCGCCGCTCAGACCCCTCCAGGACCAACGCGGTAAGGACGCCCGACGCGAAGGCGCGGGTGTCGATGCAGACCCGGTTCGCCAGCACCTCGGGCTCGTCCACCGGGGTGTGGCCGTGGACCACGAACAGCCCGTGGCTCCCCTCGTGCTCCAGGAACGGCTCGCGGATCCAGGTCAGGTCCCTGGGCTCCTGCCGCTCCAGCGGGACGCCGGGGCGGATCCCCGCGTGGACAAACAGGTAGCTCCCCTCCGTGTGGTGCAGCTCCAGCCCCTTCAGGAAGTCCAGGTGGGCCTCCGGTACCGACTTGCCCAGGCTGGCGAACGACTCGGCCCCGTAGCTGTCGACCGTCGCGCCGCCGCCGTTGAGGTCCCACAGCTCCGCGGCCTCGCGCGATTCCGGGTCGGCAAGCACCTTCAGCATCAGGTCCTCGTGGTTGCCCCTGAGGAAGATTGATTCGGCGTCCCCGAGAGGGTTGGACAGCAACAGGTCGATGACGCCCTTGCTGTCCGGCCCCCGGTCGACGTAGTCGCCGACGTAGACCACCACGCACCGGCGCGCGTCCGAGATGTCCGCCCGCCCCTCCCAGTCCGCGCGGATGATCCCGACCATCTGCTCCAGCAGGTCGCGGCGACCGTGCACGTCGCCCACCGCGTAGGCGATCGTCCCGGCCGGGACTTGGGGGGTCAGCTGCTCCCCCGAAGAGGTTTCATCCATGGGAATCGGTCCAAGGCACGCTTGCGAGAGACCGCCATATTACAGCACAGCCAAGGGCGCCCGACCGCCTCAGCACGGTCAGAACCAGCGGCGCAGGCGGGACTTCCCGTCCCTTGGCGTCTGCAGAAAGCGCCGCTCGGTCCCCTCCAGTACCAACGCGGTGAGGACGCCCGTCTCGTAGGCGTGGGTGTCGATGCAGATCCGGTTCGGCCGCACCTCGACCTCTTCCACCGGGGTGTGGCCGTGGACCACGAACCATCCGTCGTGACTCCCCTCGTGCTCCAGGAACGGGTGGCGGATCCAGACCTTGTCATCGTCGGTCTGCTTGTCAAGCGGGACGCCGGGGCGGATCCCCGCGTGGACGAACAGGTAGTCCCCCTCGGTGTGGTGCAGTCTCAGCCCCTCCAGGAAGGCCAGGTGGGCGGCGGGAATCGCCTCCCCCAGCTTGAAGAACCCCTTGGCCTTGTAGCTGCGCACCGTTGGTTTGCCGCCGTTCCAGGCCCATCGGTGCGCGATGTCCGCCGATTCCGGGTCGTCAAGCATCTTCCTGATCATCCACTCGTGGTTGCCCCTGAGAAACACCGTCTCGACGTCCTCCAGCGGGTCCGACAGAAGCAGGTCGATGACGCCCTTGCTGTCCGGTCCGCGGTCGATGTAGTCGCCGACGTAGACCACCACGCAACGGCCCGCCTCCGCGCTGCCCGCCCGCTCCTCGCGGTCCTTGCGGATGAGGTCCAGCATCAGCTCAAGCAGGTCCTTGCACCCGTGGATGTCGCCCACGGCGTAGACGACCGTCCCGGCCGGGACTCGGGGGGACGGTTCCCCCGAGGATGCCTCACCCACGGGAATCGGACCGAGACACGCTCGCAGGGCACGCCACATCACGGCACAGTCACGGGGTGTCCGTCCGCCTTCGCACGGTCAGTACCAGTCCGCGCGGGACTTCCCGTCCCTTGGCGTCTGCAGGAAGCGCCGCTCGGTCCCCTCCAGGACCAACGCGGTGAGGGCGCCCGTCTCGTAGGCGTGGGTGTCGATGCAGATCCGGTTCGGCCGCACCTCGACCTCCTCCACCGGGGTGTGGCCATGGACCACGAACAGCCCGTGGCTCCCCTCGTGCTCCAGGAACTCGCGGCGGATCCAGACCAGGTCCTTGTGGGTCTGCTGGTCAAGCGGGACGCCGGGGCGGATCCCCGCGTGGACGAACAGGTAGTCCCCCTCGGTGTGGTGCAGCCTCAGCCCCTTCAGGAAGTCCAGGTGGGCATCGGGGATCGCCTTTCCCAGCTCGGAGAACTGCTCGACCCCGTAGCTGATCACCGTTGCGTAGCCGCCGTTCCCGTCCCACCGGTCCGCGATGTCCCACGATTCCAGGTCATCGAGCATCTTCCCTATCATCCACTCGTGGTTGCCCCCAAGAAACACCGTCTCAACATCCTCCAAGGGGTCCGACAGCAACAGGTCGATGACGCCCTTGCTGTCCGGTCCCCGGTCGATGTAGTCTCCTATGTAGACCACCACGCAACGGTCCACCTCCGCGCTGTTCGCCCGCTCCTCGCGGTCCTTGCGGATCAGGTCCAGCATCAGCTCAAGCAGGTCCTTGCACCCGTGGATGTCGCCCACGGCGTAGACGACCGTCCCGGCCGGGACTTGGGGGGGGGACTCCCCCGATGAGGTCTCACCCACGGGAACCGCCCCGAGGCGCTCTTGCGAGAGCGCGCACACCACGGCACAGCCACGGGGTGCCCATCCGCCTTCGCACGGTCAGTACCAGATCGCGCGGGACTTCCCGTCCTTTGGCGTCTGCAGAAAGCGCCGCTCGGCCCCCTCCAGGACCACCGCGGTGAGGGCGCCCGTCTCGTAGGCATGGGTGTCGATGCAGATCCGGTTCGGCAGCACCTCGACCTCCTCCACCGGGGTGTGGCCGTGGACCACGAACCACCCGTCGTGGCTCCCCTTGTGCCCCAGGAACTCGCGGCGGATCCAGACCTTGTCATCGTCGGTCTGCTGGTCAAGCGGTACGCCGGGGCGGATCCCCGCGTGGACGAACAGGTAGTCCCCCTCGGTGTGGTGCAGCTTCAGCCCCTCCAGGAAGTCCATGTGGGCGTCGGGGATCGCCTCCCGCAGCTTGAAGAACCCCTTGGCCTCGTAGCTGCGCACCGTTGGCTTGCCGCCGTTCCAGTCCCACCGGTCCGCGATGTCCTCCGATTCCGGGTCGTTGAGCATCTGCTCTATCATCCACTCGTGGTTGCCCTTGAGGAACACCGTCTCGACACCCTCCAGCGGGTTGGACAGCAACAGGTCGATGACGCCCTTGCTGTCCGGTCCCCGGTCGATGTAGTCGCCGATGTAGACCACCACGCAGCGGCGCGCGTCCGAGACACCCGCCCGTTCCTCGCGGTCCTTGCGGATGAGGTCCAGCATCAGCTCAAGCAGGTCCTTGCACCCGTGGATGTCGCCCACGGCGTAGACAACCGTCCCGGCCGGGACTTCGGGGGGCTTCGGGGGCTCCGGGGGCTTCATGAGACCTAGGCGTATGAGAATGTCCTTGAGCACATGCCGTATTAAAGCACAGGTCTGGGGGCAGGCAACCCCGGCCGGCCCGCGGGCCGACCGGCCCGGCGGGTGTCCCGCACCCGCGGCGCCATCGTCACGCCGGGCGTTCCCCGGGCCGCGACACCTTCTCCGCGATGGCGACAATGCGGCGCATCTCCCGCAACACCGGCTCCTCGATCAGCCTGTTGTCCAGCACAACCAGGCCGGTGTCCGCCTCGTCGAACGCGGCGATCACCCGCCTTGCCTGCCGGACGGTCTCGGCGTCCGGCGTGAACACCGCGTTCAGCGCCGGGATCTGCCGGGGGTGGATGCAGCCCTTGCCGCCGAACCCCAGCTCCCTCGCCAGCCGGGCCTCGCGCTCCATCCCCTCCATGTCCCCCAGGTCGAGGTACGGGACGTCCAGCACATCGATGCCGGCGCCTGCCGCCGCGTGCACCGTCCGCGAGCGCGCGTACAGCAGCGCCTCCCACGAGTTCCTGCAGCGCAGGTCGGCCGCCATGTCGACGCCCCCGAAGAACAGCGCGTCGATGCGCGGCGAGGAGCGCGCGATCTCGTGGGCCGCCTCCAGCCCGCGGTTGGTCTCGACAATCACGTGGAGCCGGACGCCGTCGTGCCCGCGCTCGCCAAGCAGGTCGTCGAGCCAGGCGACCTCGTCCGGGGTGTCCACCTTCGGGAGCATCACGGTCGGGGGCGGGACGTCGGCCGCGAGGATCGCGCGCACGTCATCGAGCCCGAACCGTGTCCGCAGGCAGTTGATGCGAACGACGCACTCCGTGTCGTTGCCATCGGGCAGGTCGCCGAACAGCGCGATGGCGTGCTCGCGCGCCCGGTCCTTGTCCTTCGGGGCCACCCCGTCCTCCAGCTCGACGCAGACGATGTCGGCCCCGGACCCCAGCGCCTTCGGGAACATGTCGGGCCGGTCGCCCGGCGTGAACATGAAGCTTCTTCGCGGCCTTGCGCCAGCCGCACTCGGTGCCATGCGTCACTCCTCTCACACGCGTCCCGCCCGGGGCATGCGGGCCTCGCTTGCGCCAGCCGCCCGCCGTCCCCGGTACCCCGGGCGCCCCGCCCGCGGACGGCGGGCCTGATCTCCCCGAATCATACGGCACCCGGCCGGGGCGCCGCGCCGGGGCGGGCTTCCCCGGGCGGTGCCCGGCCCGGCCGCAACGCAAGGCGCCGGCACCCGGCCACAGTGTACAATCGGCGGTTATGCTTGCGCGCAGCCCGTGACCGAGACCGCCGACAAGGCCCGCGCCTTCGAGGCCGTCTACCGCAACCTCGGCGAGTTGCGCCCGGTCGCGTTGCGCGTCACGGACGAAAGCCACCGCCACCGGGGACACCCCGAGGCCGCGAACGGCCGCCACCTCCGCCTGGAGGTCGTGTCCAGCCGCTTCGAGGGGCTCACGCCCGTGCAGCGCCACCGGCTTGTCTACGAGACGGTCGGCCCGCTGCAGGAGCACGGCATCCACGCGCTGGCGATCGTCGCGCAGACGCCCCAGGAAAAAGCACCACGAGTGACGAGAGAGACCGAATGAGAAGAACGTTGTTTGTCGCCCTTTTTGCGCTGGCCGCCTCAGGCTGCGACCGGCAGGAGAACGGTGGCTCCTCCCCGTCGGGCTACTCCGTGGGCGAGGACGAGAGGATCATCGTCAGCGTCGACGGGCGGAGGGTGCCCGAGGCCCGCCTGCAGGCGTACGCCCCGCCCGGGACGGAGATGAACGAGGACCTCACCCGGCGGCTGATCGACAACATCACCATCAGCGAGCTGCTCTCCAGCCAGGCGGCCGCCAACAACCTTGCGGACAGCGTCGAGATCCGGGAGAAGCTCGAGGTCGCGCGGCAGACGGTGCTCAGCCAGGCCCTCATCGAGAAGCTGGTCAACGACAACAACCCGTCCGAGGAGGAGCTGAAGGAGCGCTATGCCGAGATGGTCGGCGACTTCGAGGGCCAGCAGGAGTACAAGGCGCGCCACATCCTGGTCGAGGAGGAGGACGAGGCGCGGGAGATCATCGCCGAGCTCGAGGAGGACATGGACCGGTTCGGGGAGATAGCCCGCGAGAAGTCGAAGGACCCGGGCTCCGGGCAGCAGGGCGGCGACCTGGGGTGGGCCACCCCCGAGACCTACGTCCAGGAGTTCTCGGAGGCCATGGTCGCCCTCGCGGCCGGGGAACTCGGCCGCGAGCCTGTGCAGTCGAGCTTCGGCTGGCACATCATCGCGCTTGACGAGGTCCGCGACGTGGCCGTGCCGGAGTTCGACGAGGCGATGCGCGCCCGCATCACCGGCGCGATCCAGAACGAGATGGTGTCGAACTACATCGACAACCTGCGCAACACCGCGACCATCGAGGTGTTCGAGGAGTAGGTCCCGCCGGGGGCGCTACCCCCCGACGCAGCGCGCGGCCGCGCGGATCACGCCAAGCGGCAGGTCCTGGTGGATGAACGCGCAACCCTCGCTTGCCGTGTCGATCGCGCCGATCCGGTAGTTCCCCTCGGCATCCGGCCGCAACGGGACAATCTCCTTGACCACGTTGTGGTTCTCCAGCGTCTTGCCGTTGTTCTCCCCGCCGGTCACCTGCGTGACCACCCTCCGCTCGTAGACGATCCCGAAGATCCCGCCCTCAAGGTCGGGACCCTCCACCATCGCGACGTTCGTCCCGTCCGGGGCCCGGCTCACCCGTATGCGGTTGCGCCTGATCGCCGGGTTCTCCCGCACCTCCCGGATCAGCCGGTCGATCGTCCGGGCCCTTGTCCCGACCGCCTCGTAGGCCCCGGCGACCACCATCTGCGGGGTGTAACCGCTGGCGCGCCCCTTGATCTGCGCGTTGTACAGGTGCTGGCGCTCCGAGTGCTCCCGCTTGGACCACTTGTCCTCCCACTTGCCCGCGCTCCCGTAGATCAGGTCGTCCCAGTAGTCGACGTGGACCTCGAGGGGGAGCACGTCCTCCCGCCCCAGGTAGCGATCAGCCAGCAGCCGCTCCGCCGGGGGGCACGAGTAGCACCCCTGCGACGTGAACAGCTCCAGCACCACGAGCGAGTCGTCTCCGGCGCGGGCGGCCCCGCCGCCGCCCAGGCACGCGGCCGCCGCCAGCGCGGCGAGCGCCAAGCCGCACCGGCGCACCAAGTCAATCGACATCCGCCGTCCCCTCCCAGATGCGCGCCAGCCCGGCCTCGTCGCTGGCGTCGGCGCTGTCCATCGTCTCCGCCGGCTTGCAGGTCCGCTCACGTCTCATCAGGGTGTCACCGATGTCGGCCCAGTGCGCAAGCCCGCCGTACTTCACCAGCCCGCAGGTCGGCAACGCGACGGCCGTCCCGCCAAGCGCCTCCGCGACCATCTCAAGCTCCGGGTTGTGGCCGACGATCATCACCGCCTCCCTTTCCCCGGGCTGGTCGCGCAACGCGTCCAGCCAGCGATCCGGCAGGCAGCCGTAGAACGACTCGTCGGCCTCCAGCGAAGTGCCAGGTCCCATCGCCCCGGCGATCTCCGTCGCGGTCTCCAGAGCGCGCGGCGCAGAGCTCGAGATGACAACGTCCACCCGCTCCCGCCCGGCCCGCACCAGCCCGGCCAGGTGCCGCACCTGCCTTCTCCCCTTGTCGTTCAACACCCGGTCGTAGTCCCGCGGGACCGTGCCGACCGGCTGCGCCTTCGCGTGGCGCAGGACTATGACGCTCTTCCCTGACATCCCGTCGCAACCAACCTACCCGCCGGGAATTCTAACCGACAGGCCCGCCCGCGGCCTTTCGGCCGCCCCCGCGGCCCCGGCGGCTCAGGCGACCCCGGCGGTCTCGGCCGCCGCGTGCAACAGGACGTCGGCCCCGGCGGCGGCCCACTCCCGCGTGATCTCCTCCGCCTCGTTGTGCGACAGTCCGCCTTTGCACGGGCACATCACCATCGCGGCCGGCGCCACCCGGCTGATCCAGCAGGCGTCGTGGCCGGCGCCCGACACCAGGTCGCGGTGCCGGTATCCCAGGCGCCCGGCGGCGTCGCGCACCCGGGCGGCGCACGCCGGGTCGAACGTCACCGGGTCGAAGCCCCCCACCTCCTCGATCTCGTGGCTTAGGCCGGCCTGCCCGGCGATCTCCGCGACGCCTTGGCGAAGGCGCGCCTCCATGTCGGCGAGCGCCTCCCGGTTTGGGTGCCGGAAGTCGACGGTGAGCACGGCCCGCCCCGGGATGGTGTTGCGCGAGTTCGGGCGCACGTCGCAGTGTCCGACGGTCCCGACCGCGTGCGGCGCGTGCCGCCACGCGATCCGGCCAGCCAGCCCGATCACCCGGGCCATCCCCAGCCCGGCATCGGCCCGCCCCGCCATCGGGGTGGTGCCGGCGTGGCCCTCCCTCCCGGTGAGTGTCACCTGGAGCCAGCGCACCCCTTGCCCGTGGGTGACCACCCCGATCTCCAGGCCCGCGTCCTCGAGGACCGGGCCCTGCTCAATGTGCAGCTCGTAGTAGGCGTGGATGCCCCGCCTGCCGGGCTCCTCGGTCCCCATCCAGCCGATCCGCGCCAGCTCGTCGCCAAGCCGCCGGCCGTCCGCGTCGACCCGGTCATGTGCCCAGTCGAGCCGGTGGACACCGACGAACACCCCGGACCCCAACATGGCGGGCGCGAACCGGGAGCCCTCCTCGTTCGTCCAGTTGACGACCTCGATCGGCCGCCGCGTGCGCGTGCCCGCCGCGTTCAGGGTGCGCACCGCCTCGAGCGCGCCGAGCACGCCCAGCACGCCGTCGTACTTGCCGCCGGTCGGCTGTGTGTCCAGGTGGCTGCCGATCAGCACCGGCTCCAGGGTGTCGTCCGACCCGGGGCGGCGGGCGAACATGTTGCCCATCCGGTCCACGGTGACGGCCAGCCCCTCCGCCTCGCACCACCCCTTGAGCAGGGAGCGCCCCTCCCCGTCCGCATCGGTCAGCGTCTGGCGGTCGCACCCTCCGGCGACTCCCGGGCCGATCCGGGCCATCTCCATGATCGAGCCCCAAAGCCGGTCCGGGTCGACGCGAACATCCCTGTCCAGGCCGCCCGCGTGTCTGTCACTCCCTTGGCCCGTCCCCGCCCCCGGGCTGCCGCGGGGCGTTCCCGGCGGGCCCCCGTCGTCCGCCGGCACCGTCAGTTGGCGCCGCCCAGGATCCCCCGGATGGTCGCCACGGCCGAGTCGGGCGGGTTGTTCAGCCCCTCCTGGCGCAGGCGGGGCACCCCCTGCCGGTCAAGCACCACGACCAGGTTGGAGTGCGCGAAGTCCTCCCCGGCCTTCTTGTAGCGCACGCCCAGGACGACGGCCAGCTCCCGCACCGTCGCGTCGGGCGCGCGCAGCGTCACCCAGTGCCGGCCAAGCAGGGCCTTTTGCTCGCGGTACGCCGCGAGCGTCTCCGGGGAGTCGCGCTCCGGATCGAACGAGAACAGAACAAACCGCGTCGACTCCAGCGCGGACTCCGGCAACGCCGCCTCGATGCGCTTCATGTCGGCGAGGATGAGCGGGCACGCGTACTCGCACGACGCGTAGACCATTGCGCCGACCACCGCGTTGCCACGCAGGTCGGCGAGCCGGAGCTCCTCCCCGGCCGACGTCTGCCACACGTTGTCCAGCTGGTAGATCGACTCGCCCGGGATTCCCGGGTCCGCCGACAGGGTCTGGTGGTCCGCGTGGGACCCGTGGGCATGATGCGGGTGGTCCATCATCCCGCACCCGGCGGCGCCAAGTGTCGCGGCGCCGAGCAGGGCGGCCGCGACGACGGACTTCCGGCGCGGGGCGGCGCTCACGACGACGTCGCCGCCACGTTCCTCACGCAACGGAACCCGAGGCTGCCGACCGTGTGGCGGCCGTCCAGGCTGCTGCGCATCGCGTAGCGGAGGAACGCCGCGTAGTCGCCGAAGTCGGCCGCCCCGACGGAGCCACTCCCGCAGAACTGCTGGCGGTCCAGGCTGGTGTCCCCGCGCGAGTCGCCGGTGACCAGCGCGGTGTTGAAGTCAAGGGTCCACTCCCAGATCCCCTGGTGCATCCCGGTGATGCCGAACGCGTTGGTGATCCCGTCGCGGACACTCGGCAACACCGGCTCGGCCGGACGCTGGTACCAGTCGACGACCGTGCGCAGGTGCTCGGTGTCGTCCGAGGCGTCGCGCAACGACTCGCTCGCGGCCCCGACGTACTCCCACTGGGCGACCGTCGGCAACGACATCCCGAGGCTCTCGCAGTACTGCTTGGCCGCAAACCAAGAGACGTTGACCACCGGGCTGTCGGGCGGGCTCCGCGGGCCGAGCCGGGCGTCGCCCTCCCAGTGCGACAGGTAGTTGGAGTCCGCCAGCAACCGCTTGGCCGCCGAGCGCCGCCACTGCGGGTGCTCGACGGTGAACCGCAGGAAGTCCGCGTTGGTCACGGCGTGGCGTTCCATCTGGAACGCCGCCACGTCGGCGACCTTCGCGTCGTCGGCGACGCGCCCGTCGGCGTCACTCGCCGTGTAGAGCGGGCGCATCTGCCCCGCCGGGATGTCGACCAGCTCCGCCCAGGCCGGCGCCAGCCCGGCCGCCGACGCCGCGGCCAGGCCCGCAAAGGCGGCCAAGGCCGACGCCGGTCGCATCCCCATTGCCGGGCTACCTCCTCTTGGCGACCTCATCCGGGGTGATCTTGTGCCCGGCGTTGCCCCACGAGCTGTAGATGTAGGTCAGCACGTTCGCGACCTCCTCGTCGGTCATCGCCATCGCCGGCATGATGCTGTTGTACTTCGCACCGTTGACGGTGATCTCCCCCTCCAGCCCCTTGATGACGACGTCGATGCTGCGCGCCCGGTCCGCGTTCAGGTAGTCCGACCCGGCCAGCGGCGGGAACGCCGACACCACGCCGGAGCCGTCGCTCTGGTGACACGCCGCGCACATCTGCCCGTACAGCCTCTCGCCGAACGCGATGCGCTCCTGGTTGTTCTTCGCCACGCGCAGTTCGGTCTCCTCCCCGCCGATGCTGAGCAACGTGCTCCCCTCGGGGAGGTACACCTCGTCCGCGACCTTCCCGGAGTAGATCTCCTCCGACTTGGCCAGCGGGATCACGTCGGGGTCCGCCTCCACGTTGATCAGCCCCAGCGCGCCCTTGTTGAACGCGCGGAAGATCGAGTGGTCCACGATGATGTTCGGCCCCGGCACCTGCATCAGCATCTCGACGATCGCCGAGCCGCCCGCCGGCACCAGCGTCGACTGGACGTTGCGGTTGACCATGCTGCCGCCCTCGACGTACACCTTGTCGAAGACCTCGCCGATCACGTGGAATGACGACACCAAATTCGGCCCGCCGTTGCCGACGTACAGCCGCACGCGCTCGCCCGTCTTCGCCTGCAGCGCGTTGTCCCCGGACATGGCGCCCACCGACCCGTTGAACACCACGTAGTCCGCGTCCTCGCGCAGCGCCTTCTCCATGCTGAACGGCTGGTAGCCGGCCTCGCCGTACGGGCCGCGCGTGTAGAACTCGCTCTGCATCACGTAGTACTCGCGGTCCACCGGCGGCAGGCCCTCCTCGGGCTCGACCAGGATCAGCCCGTACATGCCGTTCGCGATGTGCATCCCGACCGGGGCCGTCGCGCAGTGGTACACGTACAGGCCCGGGTTGATCGCCTTGAACGAGAACGTCGAGCTGTGACCGGGCGCGGTGAACGAGGACGCCGCCCCGCCGCCCGGCCCGGTGACCGCGTGAAGGTCGATGTTGTGCGGCATCTTCGAGCTCGGGTGGTTGTGCAGGTGGAACTCCACCAGGTCGCCCTCGCGCACGCGGATGAAGCGGCCGGGAACCACGCCGCCGAACGTCCAGAAGGTGTACTCGACCCCGTCGGCCAGCCGCCCGCGCAACTCGCGCGTCTCCAAGTGCACGATCACCTTGGTCGCGTGGTCGCGGTCGATCGGCGGAGGAACCTTCGGCGCGACCGTCAGCAGGGCCGTCTCCTCGCCGATCACCGCCATGTGCGACGCGCCGCGCTCGTCCGCCGACGACGACAGCGAGACGCCCGCCAACGCCACCCCCGCAAGGGTGGCACGAACCACGGAAAACCTGTCAACAGCCATGAGCGCTCCTTTCGTCTGTCACGTGTGGTCCCATACTACCAAAGCGTCGCGGACCTGCCAAGCGCCGCCGCGCCGGGGACGTGGCGCCCCCGCCCCGCATGCGATACAATCCCCCTCACCACCACCGAGATTCGGGAGGGGCATGATGGGCAGGGCGATCGCGATCGCCGCCGCCGTGGCGGCGGCGCTGGCTTGGGCGCCGGGCGCGCCGGCGGCCGACAGTTTCACCGTGAAGCTGAAGTGGCGGACGCAGGCCCAGTTTGCCGGCTACTACGTCGCCCTGGAGAAGGGCTACTACGCGGAGGCCGGGCTTGACGTGACGATCGTCCCCGGCAGCCCGCTGGCGACGCCCATCCGGGCGATCGCGGACGGGGAGGCCGATGTCGTCGTCGACTGGATGCCGGCGGCGCTCGCGGCCCGGGAGCAGGGGATCCCCCTCGTCAACATCGCGCAGTTCTTCGCCCGTCCCGGGACGATGCTGACCTGCCGCCGGGACAGCGGGGTCTCGTCCCCCGGCGACCTTGCCGGGAAGACCGTCGGGGTCTGGTTCTTCGGCAACGAGTACTCGCTCCTGCTGTGGCTGAACCGGCTGGGGCTGTCGCTCGACGGCGGGTCCGGCGGGGTCTCCATCCTGCAGCAGGAGCTGGGCGTCGAGCCGTTGCTCAGCGGCGAGGCGGCGTGCATCTCGACGATGTCCTACAACGAGTACTGGCGGGTGATCGACGGCGGGCTCTATCCCAACGACCTGGTGGTGTTCCGTTACGGCGACGAGGGGGTCTGGACGCTCGAGGACGGCCTGTACGCCCTTCGTGACGACCTGAGGAACCCGGCGTTCGCCGACCGGGCGGCGCGCTTCCTGCGGGCCACGATCCGCGGCTGGGAGCACGCGCGCACGCACCAGGACGAGGCCGTGGAGATCGTCCTCCGGCACGACCAGGCGGGCGACCTGACGCGCCGGCACCAGCGGCGGATGATGGACGAGGTCGTGAAGCTGTTGGGCGACACCGGGGAACTCGGCCGGCTCGACCCGGACGACCACGAGCGCACGGTCGACACCCTGCTCGGCGTCGACCCGTCGCCGCTGGGCGGGCGCCCCACCGACAGCTGGACCCACCGCATCTGGGAGATGGCGCGGTAGCCGCGTCCTCCCCCGCGGCGCGGCGCGCGGGGTCCGGGGACCGTTTTGGTGTAGAATCGCCGGATTGACAGCATGCCCGCCAAGCAAGACACATACTCGCCGCGCCTGGCCGACCTCGACCCGAGGTGGCTGGTGGTCGACGCCAGCGGAAAGTCCGTCGGCCGGCTTGCCGCGGCGGTCGCGCACCGCCTGCGCGGCAAGCACAAGCCGACGTGGGCGCCGCACATGCCGTGCGGGGACCACGTGATCGTCGTCAACGCGGCCAAGGCGCGCTTCACCGGGAACAAGGAGACGCAGAAGACGTACCACCGCCACACGGGCTACCCGGGCGGCATCCGCTCCGTCACCGCCGCCGAGCTGAGACGCAAGCACCCCGACCGCATCGTGCGCTTCGCGGTCAAGGGCATGTTGCCCAAGGGGCCGCTCGGCCGGAAGATGCTGCGCAAGCTGGCTGTCTACGCCGGCGCGGAGCACCCGCACGTCGCGCAGCGGCCCGAGACCATCGAGATCTGACAGTGCCCAAGGCGAAGAGGAAGACCCACGAGTACTACGCGACCGGGCGGCGCAAGACCTCGGTCGCGCGCGTCTTCGCCCGCGCCGGTTCCGGGAAGCTGACGGTCAACCGCAAGCCGCTCGACCAGTACTTCACGCGCGCCACGTGCGTCATGGTGTCGCTCCACCCGCTGGAGCATGTCGGGATGAGGGAGCGCCTCGACTTCGACATCACCGTCAAGGGCGGCGGCGAGAAGGGGCAGGCCGGCGCCATCTCCCTCGGGATCGCGCGCGTTCTGCTGTTGCACGACGAGTCGACCAGGCCCCTGCTCAAGCGCGAGGGGCTCACCACCCGGGACTCGAGGGCGGTTGAGCGCAAGAAGGTGGGCTTGCGCAAGGCGCGGCGGGCGAAGCAGTTCTCCAAGCGATAGGTCCGTCCCGCGGCCATGTCCGGCGTGATCGCGAGCGGCACGGCCCCGGCGGACCGTCCCGCCGTGAAGGTTGCCGTGGTCGGCGGCTCGGGTTACTCCGGCCGCGAGCTCCTGCGCATCCTCCTGCGCCACCCACGCGCCCGGCTTGCGGCGGTCGCGTCGGTGTCGCATGCCGGGCGGCCAGTGGCGGAGGTCGTCCCGTCGCTCGCCGGCGAGACCGGCCTGGTGTTCTCCGACCCGGGGGAGATCGCGGCGGGAGGGCACGACGCCGTGTTCTTTGCCACCCCGGAGGGCGTCGCCTCCTCGATGTGCCAAGAGCTGCTGGACGCGGGCAGCGTCGTCATCGACATCGGCCCCGACTTCCGGCTGGCCGACGAGGCCACCTGGCGGGAGTGGTACGACGCCGAGCACGGCGCACCGCACCTGCTCGCCGAGGCGGCCTACGGCCTGGTCGAGATCAACCGCGAGCGGGTGCGCCGCGCGCGCGTCATCGGCAACCCGGGGTGCTACCCGACGGCGGTCCTCCTCGCGCTGTGCCCGCTGCTCCGGGACGGGGCGATCCTTCCCGACCCGATCATCGCGGACGCGAAGTCGGGCGCCACCGGGGCGGGGCGACGGACCGACCGCCCGGACCTGCTGTTCGCCGAGGTCGACGGCAACCTGAGCGCCTACAAGGTCGGCGGACACCGGCACCTCCCGGAGATGCTCCGCGCGCTGCGGGACGCCGGCGGGGACAGCGCCGCCCCGGTCGGGCTGACGTTCGTCCCGCACCTTCTCCCGGTGCGGCGCGGCATCCTCGCCACCGTCTACGTGCGCGCCGCCGGGGACGCCGACCTGCGCCGGGCGCTCGCCGACTTCTACCGCGGGGAGCCGTTCGTCCGTGTGTTGCCGGAGGGGTCGATGCCGTCGCTGGCGTCGGTGAACGGGACCAACCTGTGCCGGCTGGGGGTGCACCAGTTCCCGGACGGGAGGGCCGTCGTCATCGCCGCGATCGACAACCTGGTCAAGGGCGCCGCCGGGCAGGCGGTGCAGAACATGAACGTCCGCCTCGGGCTCGGCGAGACCGCCGGGCTTGACGCCCCGCCCCTCCCGTCATGACCGGCCGGGGATGGCTCGTCAGGACAACGCATGCGCTCACCACCATCCGGGATCTCCTGCTCGGCCGGCACCGGGACTGGATCGCGCTGTCCGTCTGTGGCGGGCTGGTCCTGGCGGCCGGGGTTGTCGTCGGGCGCGGCACCGTCGACGACCAGGCGCGCGTGTCGGCGACGCAGGCGCGCCAGTCGGCCAACCTCATCCGGGTGCTCGAGGCGGAGAACCGCGCGCTGAAGAGGAACCTTCAGCTTGAGCGCATGCGCCGCAACCTGAGCGAGAAGAACCTGGGCGCGCTGCGCGAGCGCATGGGGCGGATCAGCGACACCCTGGTGGAGAACGAGAAGCAGATCGCCTTCTTCAAGCAGCTGTTCAAGGAGCGCGACGAC